>NZ_JALPRS010000003.1:0-300000 GCF_023630255.1 Pontibacter deserti
TCTTGGAACTATAGCCACGGAAAAGGCTATATAACTATAGCATCTCCAATTCACTATAGTAGCTGCTATCGAAAGCTTTCAGTCTTTGGGTTGAGCGCCTTTGATTTGTTGCGGTGGCGCAGCCAACCCGAGGTACGAGGGTAGCTTCAAATCAGCAGCGCGATGCCCGAAGACGGGGCCCCGCGGCCGTGAGCGCACCAAAGCCAACTATGGTAACTATAGGTAAGCAGAGCTCCTAGGATCAGAGGTAGCTATGAAAGGAAGACTTGACGTCAACTGCAACTATAGATTTCAGCTACAGAACTATAAGATTTCTCCACTGCGCTCAAGATGACAGGAAGTGTAGGACATATAAGATCCCTCGGCTGATGCTCGGGATGACATTAAAAGAAAACGGTGACTAGAATTTATACTTCCAGCCACCGCTCCAAACTATAGTTTTTAAAAACCTTAATGCGCTTCCAGCCAGTTATCTCCAACGCCTAAACCAACTTCCATCGGCACACTCAGCGGCAATGCATTCGTCATTAGCTCTACGATCTTTGGCGTTATGATCTCCACTTCCTCTTTAGGAGTATCAAACAGCAATTCGTCGTGTACCTGCAGAATCATGCGGGTTTTTAGGTTTTCCTGTTTCAGGTACTCGTGTATGTTGATCATCGCAATTTTGATGATATCGGCAGCCGTACCCTGGATTGGAGCGTTAATGGCGTTACGCTCGGCAAACCCACGGATGTTCTGGTTGCGGGAATTAATGTCGCGGAGGTAGCGGCGGCGGCCCAGCAACGTTTCTACATACTCATCTTCGCGGGCTTTGTTGATAGTTTCATCCATGTACTCCTTCACAGCCGGGAATTCCTGGAAATAGGCATCAATAATATCGGCAGCCTCACGGCGTGGAATATTCAACCGCTCTGCCAGGCCAAATGCCGAGATACCGTAAATGATACCGAAGTTAATGGTTTTGGCTTTGCGGCGCATCTCCCCATCCACCTGATCGAGTGGCACGTGAAACACCTTGCTAGCCGTAGAAGCGTGAATGTCCAGACCGTTCTTAAAGGCTTCCTTCATGGTTGGGTCACCACTGAAGTCAGCCATAATCCGAAGCTCTATCTGAGAATAGTCGGCAGAGATGAGCAGGTGCTTGTTATCGCGTGGCACAAAAGCCTTACGTATCTCGCGGCCACGTTCGGTACGCACCGGTATGTTCTGCAGGTTCGGGTTGGTAGAGCTCAGTCGGCCGGTTGCGGTTACAGCCTGGTTAAACGAGGTATGCACGCGGCCATCCAGCGAGCAAACCAGTTGCGGCAGGGCATCCACGTAAGTCGATTTAAGCTTGGTCAGTTGGCGATGATCCAATATAAGCCTTACAATTTCGTGCTCGCCTGCCAGTTTAGATAAGATCTCTTCGCCGGTAGCATGCTGACCAGTTTTCGTTTTCTTTACCTTGCTTTTGCCGTGCAGCTCAAGCTTATCAAACAGGATCTCACCTAACTGCTTCGGTGACCCGATATTGAACTGCGTGCCGGCTATTTCAAAAATGCGTCTTTCCAGTTTTATAACTTCACTCTCCAGCTGTGTAGAAATATCAGCTAGCGCATCTGTATCTATAGTTATACCCTCCCGCTCCACATCAGCAAGCACCTGCACTAATGGCGTTTCTACTTCATGGAAGAGCTTCATCAGGTTACGTTCCTGCAACAGAGGCTCAAAGTATAGTTTCAGGCGCAGGGTAATGTCGGCATCTTCACAGGCATAATCCTTTACATCTTCCGGTGCTAAATCAGACATGTTCAGCTGGTTCTTACCTTTCGCCCCTATCAGGTCAGTGATCGGGATTGGGGTATAGTTCAGGTACGTCTCTGAGAGCACATCCATGTTATGACGCATTTCAGGCTCCAGCAGGTAGTGGGCCAGCATGGTATCAAATAACGGCCCCTGTACTTCTACGCCATAGCTTTTGAGGACCATGATATCGTACTTGATGTTCTGGCCAACCTTTTGAATTGCCGGGTTCTCAAGCACTTTTTTGTAAATATTAACGATGCGTTGTGTTTCCTCCTGATCGTTGACAGGCACCGGGATGTAGTAGGCTTCGCCGGGGAGGTAGCTGAACGACATGCCCACCAGCTTGGCCGTGATGGCATCTATACTTGTGGTTTCGGTATCGAATGAGATCTCGTCCTGTTTCTCTAAATAACTAACCAGGCTCTCGTGCAGTTCTGGCGTGTTGATCAGGTGGTAATCGGCAAGAGAATTATTGAAGCTGCGCATGGTTACCGGTGCCATATCAGCTATGGTTTCCTCTGCAGGCGCTTCTGTTGCCCCGAAAAGCGATGTTTGTCCGGTGTCGGTAGCTTTGCGGCGCGGAGTTTTAGCTGCAGCTGTTGCTGCCGCAGCTGCCATTGGCTGCCCTAATACGCGCTGTGCCAGTTGCCGGAATTCCAGTTCGTTAAATAAGCTGATCAGTTGCTCTTCGTTCGGGGCATCGCAATGCAGCCCTTCTTCACTGAAGTCCAGCGGTACATCGCAATGTATGGTTGCCAGTTCTTTCGACATCAGGCCCTGGTCAGCGAAGTTCTCTACATTCTCTTTCTGCTTGCCTTTCAGCTCATGCGAGTGAGCGATCAGGTTCTCTACGGAGCCATACTTTTGGATAAGCGCTTTTGCAGTTTTTTCGCCAATGCCCGGTATGCCCGGTATGTTATCCACTGCATCGCCCTGCAAGCCAAGTATATCTATTACCTGGCTCACGTTCTCGATCTCCCATTTCTCCAGCACTTTGTTCACATCCCATACTTCAATAGCATTACCCATAAAGGCAGGCTTGTACAGGAAAATATGCTCGGTTACCAGCTGGCAGTAATCCTTATCGGGGGTCATCATGTACACATCAAAACCGGCTTTTTCGGCTTTGCGCGCCATAGTGCCTATAATGTCGTCGGCTTCGTAACCATCCAGGATGAGCACCGGAATGTTAAAGGCTTCGACAATTTTTTTGCAGTAAGGTATAGCCACCGAAATATCTTCAGGCATAGCCTGGCGGTTTGCTTTGTATTCGGCAAAGTTATCGTGGCGGAAGGTTTTGGCAGCTGAATCGAAGGCGACGCCAATGTGCGTTGGCTTCTCTTTTTGCAGCACTTCTACCAATGTGTTGGTAAAGCCGAGTGCTGCGCCCGTGTTCATGCCTTTTGAGTTTATTCTGGGGTTCTTGCTGAACGCAAAATGTGCCCGATAAATCAAGGCCATGGCATCCAGCAGGAACAGTTTTTTTCTAGGTTCGCTCATGTTATAAAGGTAGCGTGTGCGGCTATTATCTGCAAATGTGAAGTAACTGTAAGTATAAACTATGACTTTTGAAATGAATGCCCGCTGTCAGCAAAAATCACTTGTCCGGTTTTGATTGATATACGTTAGAAGGGGCAACTGTTTCAGATCAGAGCAGCATCCTGTTTTCCCGTTCCAGATAATATTAATTGAAGCTGACCTTATGGCAAAATACTTACTAACTCTTATTGCGGCTTTGGCCGTGATTGCAACTGCCAGCGCACAAAAAATATCACTTGTTACTAACTATAAGCCTGCACCTGAAAAGCTGACACATGCTTTTGTAGACTCTGGAGGTACTAAATCAATGACTCCAGTTGCTACGCCCGCACTTGTTATAGCTGAACCTGAACGTAATGAAGTAGAAGAAGCTGCTAAGTTGCGGATACAGGCCCGACAAGATGCTAAATCCTATTATAAGCCTAAAGGAGTTTTCTGGGGAACAATGGGTACAACAATATTATACCCTGCTGCTGGTTTGGTAACAGGAGCTGTAGTTTCTGTAGTGCCTCCAAGCACAGATAATGCCGATAACCCAAATGCTTACCTGATGAAAGAAACTGCCTATGAAGAGGCTTACAGGAAGCAGGCGCACCGTAAGCGTTTCGGTAGTGCTGCAGCTGGTTTCGGGATTGGTGTAGCTGTTTTGGGGATTGCCTCTAAGCTGTTGGTTGGTGGGTTATAGTTTATACTTGTTTAAACCAAGCTATCCTTCCATAGCTGCCCCTAATCCTGGGAGCTCTACTTACCTACAGATTTATAGTTGGTTTTGGTGCGCTCATGGCCGCGAGGCCCCGTCTTTGGTCCTCGCGCGGTGCAAATCTCTTTTGCTCCAAACGTCGCAATGCCTTAGCGGCACCAGATATTTACAAGGCGCTCCACCCAAAGACTGAGATCAGTTCGATAGCTGAAACTTTAGTTAAATGTTCAGTTATAGTTGTATAGCTTTATCGTGGTTGTATTTTCATAGGGACAGGTCTCGACCTGTCCTTTTCTGTAACTATAGAACTGTAAATAAACTATAGCAATATCAGAACTGTCCCCTTGAGAGGACCATAGGGGTGTTGAAAAAGAAACTATAAAACTATAACTACGACTAGAGCAAAGGCTGGAAACTTCCGGCCTTAGATAAGGAGGGGATAATGAGGTGGTTGGACCAACAACAACTATAAAACTATAAATTCAGACTCTCGCAGGGGATGTTGATAAAGTGAGTGTATTCAGTTCAATAATTCGTAATTCTCTAATACATTCTCGGCAGCTCTATTCCTTTAATTTTACGGTATAGGTTTATGGCAGCCTGGTCGGTTAGGCTGGTAACAAAGTCGGTGATGTGGATGATGCGCTCGTAATCTGAGACATGTTCGGGCAGGTTAATATAGTGTGCAGGAATGAGGTCAGCTAATTTACGGTGGCGCTTCGACTCTGGCAGAAATACTGCTTTCATGCAGGCATCCAGTAAACCGCTCAGTACTTCAAAACCTGCTGCTTCTATTTCTAATACGGGTTTGTTACGGTAGATCTTCTCAATAGAAAGCATCTTGATCTCGTCCAGCACAGATTTGCAGTGGAGCAGGTTGATAAGTGGCGTATCGAAGGCGCCGGCTAATATTTCCTGTTCATGTTCCAGGAATACCGCAGCACATTCCTCTATCAGTTTACCTATGATACGGGCACGCAGGTAACCGATCTCTTCACGCCAGTCGTAGAATTTTATACTTGATACCCGGTTCGGATCATCGTTCAGGATTTGCTTAAGCAATGCTATGCCTTGCTCTTTTGTTACAAGTCCCAGTTTCAGACCATCCTCAAAATCAATCACTCTATAACAGATATCATCAGCGGCTTCAACTAAAAAGGCCAGAGGGTGACGATGATAAAAAACAGTGTCGCCATCACCTTTGCGTAGCAATCCAAGCTCTTGTGCAATAGTGTTAAACCATGACTTCTCAGTCTGAAAGAAGCCATACTTTTTCTCGCTGGTATTTTTAGTTTTTGCTATAACCGGCAACGACTCCTTTGGGTATTTCGTGAAAGTAGCCAGCGTAGTATAAGTTAAGCTTAGGCCGCCAGACAGGTTACAGTGCGCAGAATAAGTATAAGTAAGCACCCTGAAGCCAGCAGCATTACCTTCAAAGTTTAGCAGGTCTTTGCGTTGGGCTTCAGTCAGGTTCTGCATAAATGGCTGTGCCGCTTCACTCTCAAAGTATGAAGAAATGGCATCTTCGCCGGAGTGCCCGAAAGGAGGGTTACCAATATCGTGAGCCAGGCAGGCAGCAGCAACTATGTCCCCAAAATCAGCTTCCTGTATGTATTTTTCTTCGGTTAGCTGCGGGTTGCGTTCCAGTATACTTTTACCAACTATACGGCCCAGTGTACGGCCTACTACCGATGCTTCTAAACTATGCGTCAAGCGGGTATGCACAAAATCGCTCTCGGGCATAGGCATTACCTGTGTTTTGTTCTGTAACCTCCTGAACGCTGAAGAGAAAACTATACGATCGTAATCGCGCTGAAACTCGCCCCTTACAGATTCGTCCGAAGTATACTTCTTATCGGTACTCTCGAAGCGTTTTTTAGAAATCAGTTTGCCCCAGGTGGTAGAAGGTATCATAAAGGTAAAGTATAAAGTATAGCTTGCTCGTTCATTTGCATACTCACAGCTATTAGTTATCTCAAATATAGCCTTATCTAGATAAATTAACCAATGAGTGTTTACTACTGATATTCCTTAAAAATTACGCTTTGTTAATGTTACGTATTCATGTAAAATCTCAGTTTTTTTAACACAATTTCTCTTGTAATGTAATTTAGAATGTATTTGGCAAGCTTACAGCTAAAAAATCCAATGTTACAACTGCTATACAAATAGCCTTGCTAAGCAAAATTCAAATATGTTTTTTTGTTATAAATCTTACCAACCTTTCCAAGCTAAAACAAAACAGGCAGCTCTAATAGTATCTGCGGACAGGCCTTGTGCCATCCCAATAGAGACGCAAAAAAGATAAAGTGTTAGAGTTATAAGGCGGGCGTGCATTTGTATCCGGCAAATGTTACGCCCGCCTTATTTTATACCTCCTATTACTGCCCTAAATAAGTATAAACTATAACTGAACAGCCCTAATTACAGGAGCTATACTTATACTTTTATAAAAGAAAAAGCCAGGTATACTTACCTGGCTTCCTGCTTTATCTTTGTTTAACTAAGTTACAGCTTCACGATCTTCATGTTACCGTTAACTCTTTGCGAGCTCCATTTTAACACATAAGCACCCGGTGCAATTCCGGTCATGTCAAACTCTAACGGCAAATTAGCATCCGTAAATACAACTGTAAAACTCCGTACTACTTTACCTGTCATATCGTACAGGAACAGTTCCACAGGTGTATTCCTGTTCACCAGGAACGAGATGGTAAATTTCTCATCAGCACCAACCGGGTTTGGATATACCTCGAATATGTTCAGTAGCTTAGGATCAGTAACCCTGACTTTGAAAGTATACTTAAAGTTTCCGTCGTTATAAATGACGCGCAACCGGTAATAGCTGGTACGAGGCAGCGGGTCTTCGTCTACGAACCTGTTGTCCGCTGCGGCATCTACGGTGCCTACTTCTTCAAACTCATTACCATCCTGGCTACGCTCAACTATATAACGGCTTATATTCGCCTCTGAGTCAGTTTCCCAGGTTACTTCTACATCACCATTTGAGTTATAGGCTGCCTGCAGGGTAGCAATTTCTGGTGCCAGGTTACACTCTCCGTCCAGCTTTGGTTCCATAAGCGGCTGTCGGCAAACGCTTGCTACATCTTGCTGGTTGCTTTCTGCTATCACGGTTCTGCCACCTGTAATATCGGCCTCGCTCAGGTCCCTGAAATCTCTTTTATACTCCAGAGCATAGTGCATCACAGCTTCATTAGGCAAAATTACGTGGCCTAACTGGTGTGCGTGGCCTAACTCGTGTAGCATTACTGTTTCAAAGTCGAACTGACCTGTACCCGGAGGCCCCGGACCATATTGCCAGGTAATGTTGCTGTTAATTTCCATGTCGAACTCTGATAGCCACCAGTTTATCTCTTTAGTAGCTGTAACCTGGCAGCCTCGGTAGCGGCTAAGTGTGCGTGCCAGCACGTTTTTACCAACTTCCGATTCAGGTGCAAACATAATGATCACCTCATCGTCGCCTTCGCTTTCTTCTTTGGTAGTTGGTGCACCTATTTTCCAGTTCACATTTGTAGTACAAATCCAACTGTTCATGGCTCTTATAAAACCTTCCTGTGCTTCAAGGCGGCTTTGCATGCTTGGTGCAAAATGTATCGTATAACCACCATCATCATCAACATCTATAAGAGCAGGCTGGTAAGACAGGGAGTCTTCGTAAAGGTTCGTATAGGTAAAAGGAATTGTTATTTTATCAACGGTGGTAGCGGTGGTGCCATCATTGGCTGTTATCCGTATCTCGCCTGTTCCGGCTGTTCCATCATCCGAGCCTGTAGAGGGCACATACATTCTGATCTGGGTATTGGTCCAGGAGAGATAGGCATCTTCAGGTGCTTCGGTAAAGGTACGTCCGCCATCGTCAGCGTTCTTAAAAGATACATTTCCTTTGCCTCGCACACTTCCGAAGCCCGTGCCATTGATAGTAAGTATAGTCTCGGTACCACCACTGGCCACTTTCGGAGAGAATGATGTTACTACAGGCGCCAGTGCGCTTTGCTGCATTTGCTTCTGCGAGGTAGCCTGCAGTTTCTGGTTAGCACTTATCGTTTTATAATTGGCACCGGTTCTTTTTTTGATACCACTGTAAACCTGCTGAATAGAAGTATAGCTATCAAAAACGCTCTTGGCACTAAGCGTTCGGGTATCATATTTAATAAAACCCTGTTCGCTGGCATAAGCACGTGTGCTGAGACGGGTTTTGCCTGGTGTACGGGCTAATAAATTCTGTCGCTTCAGAAAGAACATTCCCTGCTGCCCTTCGCTTAGAGTAAGTGCCACAGAATATACATGTTTATCAAGCCCGACTGTACCGCCTTCGGTTATAACCTCTATTTGTTTTTCCTGCAAAGTGCCTTTAAACACCTTGTATACTTTAATGATGTTGGAAGTATAAATATTTTTATGCTCCTGATCCCAGAAAGACTGTTTTGCTATCACTTCACCTTCTACTACCATTTCTGCACCCTGCAGGCGCTCCTCTAAAGAAATCGGAATCATATGCGCTCCGGACTGAGCTAACACACCCTGCACCAAGAGCAGATTTATGAGCAACAGCAGCCATAACCTGTTGCGGGTAAGGGTAAAAACGGCTGGATTTCCGTTGTAGAAAATTGTCATAAGAACGGTTATGTGTTATAGTGTAACAGGTGCAGATGATATCGTGGTCTCAACAGCAACACTGCTTTTACGCAAATTCAGCTGCAAGCGGATACAGATTTTATGCTTACAACCATGTTTTATAAGTACTTGTTTAGCAATTTATTTACAAACTAATCAGGCAAAGCCATAGGACTGACCTCTTTGTCTGAACTGATGAAGATACTTAATATTATTTAAAACCTATATACATAGCTTTCTTGCCGCATTTGCTACAGTTAAAATAAATAAAAATGGGCTACCGTTAGTAGCCCTTTTTCTGGTTATAGAAATGGTTATAGCCTAGTCTTTAATCATAACTTCCTTGCTTTTGCCATCCTTTTTATAAGTATAATTTACAGGCTTTCCATCCTTGGTCTTCATTAGGTTGCGATACTTGTTGTAAACCTCCTGCGGTTGCTTTTTACCGTCAATGTATAAGCCTGTATTGTCTATTTTGAAATCGATCTTTTCTGCATCCTTTTTCAGCAGGCCATCTTTTACCAGTTCCTGGTTCACATTATCCAGAACAGCAGAGAGCTCTTCATGACGCTTCATGCTTTCGTCGTGACGTCTCATAGACTCTTCGTGGCGTTTCATACTTTCGGCATGGCGGCGCATAGCCTGTTCGTGACGTTGTTCTGCCAGTTCCTGCTGCCGGCCTCTATCATTTTGCCTTCTGGCTGCAGCAGCTTCCATTTCCTGGGCATGTTTCTTCATATCCTCCTGAAACTGCTTCATGTCCTTCTCATACTGCTTCCTCGCTTGCTCGTAAGCCTTCTTCTGTTTCCTGGCTTCTTCTTTATTATTACCTTCTAAATCAAGCGGCATAGCAGGTGGCACAGGTGGAATCATTGGGGCCATAGGTGCCATGGGAGCCATTGGTGCATGTGGTACTGCCGCTGCTCTAGGTGCATGGGGAACTGGAGGTGCAGGCGGAGGAGGCACCAGTAAGTCGTCCTGATCTGTTCTGAATTCGTAACGGTATTCCTCTCTTCTGTTTTTGCGGTTGCTTCGGCGAGCTTCATCTATGACTTCGCGTTCTACTACCATTTCACGCTCTACATCTACACGGCTGGCTTTAGGTGCATTTTTAACTGCTTCCAGTCGCTGGTTTATAAGGTCGTTATATTCCGGAATATCTTTCTTCGGTATCTGTTTACCGTTTACATATAACTCTGTTACTTCTCCTTTTTTATTTTTTATAATCACAATATCCTGTTTGCGTCCGGTAGTATCCTGCACCGAAAAAGTATAGGCGGAATAACTCTCTTCGGCAACGTTAACAGGAAGTATAACTTCATTCCTGCTCTCTGTTGCTTTTTCTGCCGATCTCGTAGATGCGTTACTTTCTGCTGTTTTGTCTTTCATGCTGGCCATAGCACCTGCCGATAAAAACAGTACTCCGACCACTACAACCAACGCTGCCATAAACCCTTCGGAGAAAGAAGGGCGGAGTGAAGGTTGTTCTACCAGGCGTTTAATGCGGCTAAGCAAAGAACCTTTTTTACCAGCCAGCGCCATAGCTACATGTGAGGTTTGCGGTAATTGCATTTGAGCAAGTGTAGCCAACGCCCGGGCATAAGTCAGGTAATTGCCACAAACAGCCACTGCCATATCATCACAGCAGTTTTCGCGTTCATCGCGCACCACAGCCGACATCCACCACATAGCCGGGTGGTAAAAGAACAAAATATCTACTACAGACTGCAGCAGGTTTACCAGGTAATCGTTGCGGCGGATATGAGCCAGCTCGTGAGCAAGTATAGCTTCAACCTGAGTAGTGCTGAGGCCTGCTGCAGCGCCTATCGGCAGCAGTATAACTGGTTTAGCAAAGCCAATTACCATAGGCACCTTTACCAGCACCGATTCTGCCAGCTGAACTGCCTGCTTCACACCCAGTTGTGCGGCTATATTTTGCAGCGTTGTATCCCATTTGCTGCCCAACTGATTTACCTTATGATAACGTAACCTTTGTGTATAGGCCAGGCCACCCATAAAACGAAGTGCCATAACCAGTAAACCCAGTAACCATAGTGTAACCAGCAGCGGCAGGTGCTGCTCAAAGTATAGCGTTGCAGCTTTAAGTGGCTGCGACCAATCTGTGGCAGCAGTTGTCACCTGGTTTATACTTTGGGTGTGTACTATAACGCTGCTTGCAGGATGTATTGCTGTTGCCGGGGCCGGGGCTGCAGAAGTATAATAGTAGATAAAGGTAGCACCTGAGAGAAGCAACTGCAGCAGTATACTAGCTGTAGCCAGGTAATAGCGCACCGTTGCAGCGTGGCGCTGAAGCAGTACCAGCAGCAAGGCCAGTGTAAGTGCAATTAAAGCTCCTTGCCATAACGAGTGCAGGAGTGTCCAGCCAAGTGCGCTTACTAACGCTTCTGTAGCTAATTGAGTAATCAGGTTCATGAGTTACCTCCTTCCAGTTTATCTAACAGATTTCTTATTTCATCAATTTCTTCTTTTGATGTGCGCTGGCTGCCGAGTGCCTGCAGTACCAGTTTAGATGCCGAACCTCGGAAAGTTGTATCAAGGAAACGGTCCAGCAGGCGGCGCTGCGTGGTTTCTTCAGACAGAAGTGGCTTAAACACATGCGACTTACTGGTTTTATCTGCTTCCAGTATGCCTTTTTCAGCCATGATCTGCATCAGCTTAAGGGTAGTAGTATAACCGGCATCTTTGGTTTCGCTGAGTACATCGTGCACAAAGCGAACCGTAGACGGCCCATGCTGCCACAGTACCTGCAGTATTTCAAGCTCTGCTTCGGTGGGTTTATAAGATTGGTTCTTGCTCATAGTTTTTAATAGATGAGATTAAAGTAGTTACAGCTGCATCACTAAGTTATACGAATGTTTTCGTAAATAGAAATAATTATTACGATTTTTTTCGTAGATAACGTTAAAAATTGTTAAACCCAGCTCCAAAGTATAAATAAAGCAAAGTATAACCAACTATATACTATTATAAATAAGCATCTTAACCCATAATCATGAGAATGTAAAGGGTAAGCTGTAACTGCTATTAATTTTCAGCAAGGGCAAAATGGGTGAACAGCTGTGTTTAATGCACCAAGGCAGATTTGATCATGATAAACTCATTGATGTTATCTGTATTGATAACGCCTGCCAGCCTTCCATTTTCCAAGACCGGGTACAACGGGGAGCGTGTTTTCTGCAGTTCTGTATACGCCTGCGATAACTTATCTTTTACATCAAAAGTCATGAACTCCCTTGACATAATTTCGGACACAGGGGTATCAGTTTTGTTTTCCTTCAATGCCTGGATCAGTTGGCTTCGGGTAAGGGTACCAACTACCTTCCCATCCAATTCAACAATAAATTCGTGTTCAGAACCCATCAGTAGTTTTTCCAGGGCATCGCGCACAGTGTTTTCGGGGGTAAGGGTTACATAGCTGGTCATCATACCTTCACGAACAAGGTGGCCACGCAAAAAATCAAGGTGCTGCACTATCATGTTTTCGGTGTAAGCACCAAAGAAAACAAACAGGCCTATAAGTATAAGAAACGGGTTTGTAAAGAAACCATAGAATACAAAAAGTATAGCCAGTAGTTGGCCAAGGTTCGAAGCGATCTGGGTAGCACGCACGCGCCCCAGTTTAAAAGCCAGCAAAGCCCTTAACACCCGCCCGCCATCCATCGGGAATGCCGGAATAGCATTAAAGAGCACCAGCATTACATTTACAAATAGCAGCAAGTATAAAAAGTTGGCTGGAGTAATGCGCATAAAGAATTCATCTGAGGGCACACTCTGCAGCGCAGGTAAGGCAATCCAAAGTATAAATGCGATCACTACGTTAACAGCCGGGCCGGCAAGTGCAATCAGGAGTTCCTGTTTAGGATTTTCAGGCATTTGCTCCAGGCTGGCTACACCACCAATGGGGAGCAGTGTGATCATGCGTGTTTTAATACCGTAGCGTTTGGCAGTAAGAGCATGGCCTAGTTCATGCAGCACTACACAGAAGAAAACCGATAAAATAAACCCTATAGCCAGCAGGATCGTGTTCAGGTCATTACCGCGCTGAGCTTCAGTAAAGGCTACCCAACCCAGCAACAGCACGAATGTCCAGTGCACCAGAATTTTAATGCCTGCTACCCTGCCTAATGTAAGCGACCATTTCATGAGATGTATTTGTACAGGTATACTACATCTGTAACGAAGTGACCGGCTATTTGTTTATAACATACTAAGCTTTAACTACTTGTTTCTTTTTCACCTGCTTTGGCTTTAACCTGAACCAACGATAGCCATATGCATCCAGTTCTACTCTACCATTGTCGGGTGCTGCGTATGGCTTGTTGCTGAATACTTCTTTTATAAACTGCCCTTTCTGTTGCAGTTCTTCCAGTGTTACATGGCATCCCTGGTTACTGAGATTATGTAAGGCTATAAGTGTATAATCAAGGTGGCTGCTGTGTACAAACACTTTTCTGTTATCTGTATCTAGGATGGTATAATCGCCACTACCAAGTTCCAGGAACTGGCGCCGCAACCGGATCAGGCGCTCTATCCAGTTCAGGAAAGAGCCCGGGTCACATTGCTGTTCAATAACATTTATTTTTTTGTAGCTAAACTTGCCTTTGCTGATAACAGGCCTGATCAACTCCTCTGTTGTATCTGAAAAGCCGCCGTTAGGAGCATCTTCCCATTGCATAGCAGTCCGTACGCTGTTGCGCTCAGGTAATGTCAGGTCATCTCCCATACCTATTTCAGCGCCATATTGCAGCATGGGAGTGCCCGGTAGTGTAAACAATAAACTATAAGCCAGCTCAAGCCGGTTACGGTTACCGTTAAATATAGGAGCCAGCCTGCGCCTGATGCCCCGCCCAAAAATTTTCATGTCTTCTTCGGGCGCAAATACTTTAAATATATCCTCCTGCTCTGATTTTTCCAGGTCTTCGATGTTCAGCTCGTCGTGGTGACGCAGGAAGTTAAGCCATTGCGATGAGTAAACAGTTTCGGGTAACATTTTAAGACCTTTGGCAATAGGAGCGCCTTCTTTGCGTGCAAAAGCAAGGAACAGGTGTTGGTTCAGCAGGAAGTTAAACATCATATGCATCCGCTCTTTGGCTTTAAAAAAAGAACCCACCACGTGCGGCGGCCCCGATGCTTCTGCCACTAGTATGGCATCACGGCTGTGCATGGTTATAAATTCCCTCATATCCTCCACCAGGTCATAGAACTCATCTTTATCGTTTTCGCTGTCGCTTTGCACCAGTATATGTGCTGCATCTACTCTAAAGCCAGACACACCCATCAGTAACCAAAAACGCATGATATGGTGAATCTCTCTCCGTACATCTGGACTCGCTATATTCAGGTCGGGCTGATGTGCGTAAAAACGGTGCAGGTAGTACATACCGGCTTCTTCGTCCCACTCCCAAATACCATTTTGTTTATCTGCAAAGGCTGGCTTCCCTATCAGCTCTTCAGGTTTCTCTTTAACCCATGTATAATAGTTTCTATACTTTGAGTTCTCATCCCGCCGGGCCTCCTGGAACCATGGGTGCTGGTTTGAAGTATGGTTCACCACCAGATCCACAATAACTTTCATTCCCCGCTCTTTAGCTTCCTTCATAAAAATGGCAAAGTCTCCCAGATCACCTAAGCGCTTATCTACATTATAGTAATCCATTACATCGTAGCCATTATCGCGGTTAGGGGTGGGATAAAAAGGAAGCAGCCAGATACAGGTTATACCTAACGTGTCCAGGTAATCCAGCCGGCTGATCAACCCTTGAAAATCACCGATGCCATCTCCGTTCGAATCCTGAAAGGTTTCAACATCTAAAGCATAAATAATGGCTCGTTTGTACCATAGATCTCTTTCTTCCATAAGTTATAAGCTGGTTTAGCGCCCTGCCGGTATAGTTCAGGAATTTTGTAACTAGTTTGATGCAGTAATATGTACTACGGCTATACTTTAAAGTATGGTTCGTACGTAAGGGATAGGCAAAGCAAACAAGTGGTAGTAATTTATAGATGGACTTACAGGAAAGAGGTTTTGAAAAGGAGTTGCAGTTCCAGTCAAGCAGGAGCGGCGGCGCGGGCGGCCAGAACGTAAACAAAGTAGCCAGTAAAGTGGAGCTTCGGTTTCATGTGGAAAGTTCTGCGTTGCTGAGCGATGAAGAAAAGGCCCTGGTGCAACAAAAACTGGCAAGCCGGATGAACAGCGAAGGTTACCTGCAGGTAGTTTGCCAGGATGAACGAAGCCAGTTGCAGAATAAAGAGTTATGCATATCCAGATTTTACGAACTCGTACGCCAGGCACTTACCAGGCAAAAGAAGAGAAAGGCTACAAAACCAACACACGCATCGGTAAAGCAACGACTGGAGAGCAAAAAGCGGCAGGCCCAGAAAAAAGCCAACAGGCGGTTTAATGATTAGGCATAAATGCAAACGGAGCAGACCCATGGCTGCTCCGTAGCTGTTTAACTTGTGAACGTGGACTAAAGATTTATCCTTGTGAGCCTATTATAATTAATCTGCCAGCGCATTTGTTAGAATTAGAATGGCTACAAGCACATCAATTTAATATAATTTTTCCAATTAAAAAATGGCCTATACGAGGTAATTTTAATTTAGATGTGGTCGTGTAAACTTTTTACGTTTTCGGGAAAGGTTTTTGTAAAGCCATAGAAAGTTACTTTGTAAATTCAATATGAAGATTAAATGGTTACTATTTTTCCTGCTCCTGGCAGGTATAAGTATACAGGCAAATGCCCAGAAATATAGAACAGCCGCTGGTGCTCGTTTTGAAAGCGACAAGGTTGGTTTTTCTATCCAGCAGAAGGTGCATGAACGCGGCACCATAGAAGGTATAGCCTCGCTGGGTGAGCGCGAGTACAGCGGCACAGCACTGTATGAATGGCACTTCCCGTTACTGGGCGAACGATTTAACTACTACCTGGGTGTCGGTGCACACGTGGGTAACCTAAAAGATCATGGTGTATTTACAGGTGCCGATGCTATACTTGGCATAGAGTATAAAGTTAACGGGCTTCCTTTCCTCTTATCTGCTGATATCAAACCAGCTTTCCACCTGAACCACGAAGATTGGGTAGGGTTATCTTCCGGTGTATCGGTGCGATATGTAATCTTAAAGGAAAAGAAAAAGAAAAATTCTATCTGGCCCTTTGGCAACAACGATGACGAAGACAGAAAGAAGAAGCGGAAAGATAAAGACGATAGCCCTTCTATTATCGACATCCTGAAAGGAGGCAACCAATAACCGGCACTAGTATAAAATAAAAGACCCGGTGGGGACCGGGTCTTTTCCATGTCATGTAAGATTTGTTGTTGCGGCAGGTTTGTTTTCTACCATAGTTTGTACGAAGTCGGCAATCTAAACATTAAATGTCTTTTGCCTTATTACTTTCTATCGCAACAACTGTAATAAGTAAACGGGTTTATACTTACATGTATGGTTCACTTTAGAATAGCCTACAGGCATATTCCACAAAACAGTTCATTTCAACACCTTATAAATCTATTTTGCAAGGTAAAATTACTGTATTGTTTCCTGATAAAAAAGGGAATCTGACAGGTAACTATAACATCGTCAAAAAAACTACGCCAGTAGCAAATTGGGTCAACAGAGCAGGTATAGCTTAATTACGTGCTGAATAAATGCTTGTATTTCAGCATTTCGTAACAATTGCAGGAAAAGCAGGTCGTGAAAATCTTCAGAGGAGAAATTAAGTGAGCCAGGCTACTCCTTATCCTTTTAGGATAGCCTGGGTCAGGGTTAAAATATGCTGGTCAGGGCCAACCAGCATTTCAGGGTAGTTAGTATGTGTCATCCAGGATCTTGCGCTTCGGGCTTTTTCCCGGGCCAGGTAAAAACACAGCAACAGCGCCAACAATAGCAACAAGGTTTTCATAGTAAGTGGGTAGCAAAAGGTAATCTCTAAAAGCGCGTCACACAGGCCGTGTAGCAGGTGTTAGCTTTGCTGAGCTACCACCTCTACAACAGGCAATAAGTTAGGGTAAGAGTCCAGATTCTTGATTTCCTGCTGAATGGTTATCTCTTTTACATTTTCAGCAGCTTGTTTAACAGCAAATCCGAAAGCAAAGACGAGAGCTAAAAGAAGAACGATAATTTTCATAGTTTTGGAGATTAATGGTTACAGATAATTGGTTTAAATAAGGTTAGCTTTTATGTCCGACAACTTCAACAACTGGTAATAAGTTAGGGTAAGATTTGTACTGGTTGAGCTCATGCTGGAAGCTGATCTCTTTCTGGTCGTTAGCAGTTTGTTTCATGCTAAATCCGAGACCAAGTACTAAGGCGAGAAGCAGTGCAATAATTTTCATAATAGTAGGTAGTTAGTTGGTTATAAAATCTTTTAACTTAAATGCTTTGTAACTAATAGATGGTACTCATAATCAAAAGGTTGCTTAGGCCTCTAATAATTTTTTCCGCATCTGATCGAGTTATTACACTTAGCGTGCCAGACAAAATAAATACCTGAATAACAGCAGTTTACATGCAAAATGATTGAATATAGTGTTTAAAAAGTGTCCGGTGGCGTACACTACTTTGTTCATTAGCGAACAGATTTATTCCTGCTTTGAAATTTTTCTTAAACTTCTTCCGGCTTATGTGCTTGTTACTGAAGCAAATGCGCTGTTTAATCTGCTAACGGAAAGCAAAATCTCTTTACATACTCAGCCTATGTAATAGCTACAACTAATCTCAACAAAGGCAGTCAAAACAAAGTATAACATATTTAATAGTTAGCGAAAGCATATATGGAAACAGTAAAAGGAAAATTGATTGCGCTTGGCGGCGGCGACGACGAAGGACTTATAAAATTGATACGATCTGAAATATGTGACCTACAGTCGCATATAGAAGTGATTGCCACTGCTACGCCCAGGCCATCTGATGCTGTTGACTCTGCACAGGCTTATAAAGAAGCTTTTGAAGAACTGGGATGCAGTAGCGTGCACTTTATGCGCATAGATGAAGAACACGAAGCAGACTTGCCTGAAAACCTGGAGCGGATCGCGAAAGCGGATGTGATCTTTTTTACAGGAGGCGACCAGGTAAGACTTGCCAAATTCCTGAACGACTCAAAGTTTCTGGACATAATGCAACAACGTTACCGCAAAGAAGACATCATCATTTCAGGAACCAGTGCCGGTGCCGCCGTTATGTCTGACAGAATGATATATGACGGGTACGGACATTACTCACTGATTAAAGGTGAAATGAAAACAACGCATGGCTTTAGTTTCATCAACAATGTTTACATCGATACTCACTTTGCAGAACGTGGCCGCTTTGGCCGATTAGCCCATGCCGTAGCCCACGACCCCACGCATATTGGTATTGGCCTGAGCGAAGAAACAGGTATTATCATTAAAGAAGGAGATCAGGTAGAAGTATTTGGGCCGGGTGTTGTAACTATAATTGATGCCAGCCAGGTAAAATTCTCGAGAGTGCGCAAAGCTGAAGAAAACGAACCTATTGCGGTAGAAAATCTTGTAATGCACCTTTTGGTAGAAGGGTATCGCTATTGCCTGCGTGACCACCTGTTTCAGCCGGTAGAGTACGGAGCACCTGCCTTAAACGGCAAAACTGTAGCAATACGAAAATAAGTATAGCCACTATTATAGTTAGTGGCTATACTTTGGTGATTTTATTTTCGCTCTTCGCGCTGCAGCTCCATATTTATGGCTACGCCAGCTTTAGCGCCTTCGGCTGCAGCTACAATTACTAATTGCATATCACGGGCAGCATCGCCTGCTACATATAAGCCAGGTATATTTGATTTCTGTTGCCGGCGCGTTCTTATTACTCCTTTATTTGTAAACTCACACCCTAGCTGCTCTCCCAGGTCGCACTGCTGCGAACTACCAGTTGAGAAGAACATAGCCTGATGCGCTCTTTCTTCCCCGTTGGTAAGTATAATTTTCTGCAGCATTCCATCTTCACCTTTCAGCCCGGTAATTTTAGTAGTGCATACTTTTACCTCGTTACGTTGCAGCAGTTCCTGGTCCAGGCGGCTTAATTTATTTGTACCGTCCGTAAACAAGGTAACATCAGCGCTCCATGTTTTCATGGCCAGTGCCTGCCCTATGCCATCACGGTTTCTGCCGTATACTGCCAAGGCTTTATCCCGGCTCTCCCAGCCATCGCAGTACTGGCAATGATGTACAGATTTGCCGTAAAATGCCTCTATACCTTCTATCTCCGGCAGATAATCTTTTAACCCGGTAGCAAGCAACAGCTTTTTTGATTTATACACAGTGCCATCATCGTCATTAACTACAAAACATCCCTTAGAGTGAGTAGCCGAAACTATAGCCTTGTATAATATCTCTACATTATATTGCTGCAGTTCTTCCCTGCCTCTTTCTATAAAATCATGCGGGTTCATCCCGTCGCAGCCCAGAAAGCCATTCATATGCACAGCCCATCTATTACGGTGTTTCCTATTGTCAAATACAACTACTTTTCTGCGTGAGCGGCCCAGCAACATAGCGGCATTAAGTCCGGCAGGCCCTCCGCCTATTACTATAACATCGTACATAAATTCTCTTTAGTCCACATTTCAAGAATATGTAAACGTACAGGCGACCGAACTGGTGGTAAGCGGAACACAAAATTTATACTTACACAACACTGGCTGCTACAGCCACTCCGTCAATAAGCAGACTTTAAGGGTATTAAATATAAAAGCATAGCCTACAAAAAATGGCCTTGCAAGGGCACAAGAGTATTTTTAGCAGTTTTTCGACTGATATTAAAAAATATTTGAAAAAAGGTAAGCCTGCTGCTAGCGAGCATATATATTATTTCTATATTTGTTTAGACGTACTAACACTCTACAATTAAAAAGTCGCATTTTATGAAAAGCAAAATCTTAGCCTTGCTGGGCAGCACCCTGCTTACAGGCACGGCAATGGCCGGAGGATACCAAGTGAACCTGGCCAGCCAGCGACAGATCGGTATGGGCCACACCGGTACCGGTTTAGTAACTGGAACTTCAAGCATCTTCTTTAACCCAGGTGCAATGGCTCAGGCACGTAATGGTGTTACTATAGGAGCCAGCGCTATTATATCTAAAATTGCTTACGAGGCTCCAGAAAGCTACAACACTATTCAGGCCGACAACCCAACCGGAACACCATTTCAGGTATATGGCGTGTATGGCATAACTGACAAATTAAAAGCAGGTTTAGGCGTTTATACTCCTTTTGGTAGCACTGTAAACTGGGGCGACGAGTGGAATGGCCGCTTTGGTTTAAATGAACTTACGTTGCAAGCCATATTCGTACAACCAACACTTAGCTATCAGATAACTGAGAAACTGGGCATAGGTGCTGGCTTTGTTTATTCATTTGGCGGTGTAAATCTGCAGCGCTCTATACCTCTTGAAAATAACGAAGGCGAAGGAAAAGCTGAACTTGATGGCAATGCAAGCGGTATTGGTTACAATGTAGGTATCTTCTTCAAACCATCTGATAAACTTTCTTTTGGTCTGAACTACCGCTCTCAGGTAGACATGGAAGTAGAAGATGGTACAGCTGAGTTTGATGTTCCGGCTTCTGTACAGTCTCGTTTCCCGGCTGGTACTAAATTTAATGCTGAACTACCATTGCCATCTACTTTAACACTGGGCATAGGCTTTAACCCAACTGATAAACTTACACTTGCTGTAGACATCAGCCGTGTAGGCTGGAGCGCTTACGAAAAACTTCGCTTCGACTATAGCCAGAATGTAAATGGCCAGCCGTTCACAGAGAACGCCCGTAACTACGAAGATGTATACATTTACCGTATAGGTGCCGAATATAAAGTTACTGATGCACTTGTAGTGCGTGGTGGTGCTTATTATGATGAAACCCCTGTGCAGGAGGGTTACCTGACCCCAGAAACACCAGATGCTGACTCACGCGGTCTGTCTGTAGGTGTAGGCTATACTTTCTCTGAGAAGTTTAGTGTAGATGCTTCTTTCCTATACATCAACAAAAAAGAAAGAACAGACGCTGCTAATTTATCCGGTGGTGTACCAGGCACATTTAAATCTATTGCCTACATACCAGGTGTTGCCCTTAATTACAACTTCTAATTTCCCTGAAAATCAATATGAAGAACTTTATCTATAAATCTGGTGTGCTGGCGCTTTTTGCCGGTGTACTGCTTACAAGCTGCGATCCTGAGATCGATAGCCCTAGCCCAAGTGCTGGCGAAGCTGATTTTACAACATATGTAGCGCTTGGCAACTCACTTACTGCAGGTTTTGCGGACGGCGCTTTATACCGCGAAGGCCAACAGAATTCCTACCCTGCTATACTTTCCAGGCAATTTGCTTTAGTTGGCGCAAGTGATCCTCTTTGGACTCAGCCGTTGCTGCCTGCAGGTGTTAGCCTTGGAAGCCCGCGTCAGAACGCCGAAGGGCAATTTGAAGTACCCCAGCAGCGTGTTTTAAGAATTGTAAACGATTGCAAAAATGTTCCTGGTCTTTCTCCGGTTGAGGCAGGTGCCCCTGCGCCATTCCCGCAGGCATTTTTAGGAGCTGCTCCGCAAGAGCCTAGCCCATTTAACAACATGGGTGTGCCAGGTGCTAAGTCTTTCCACTTATTAGCTCCAGGTTATGGCAACCCGGCCGGGCTGGCAAATGGTACAGCGAACCCATTCTTTGTAAGATTTGCATCGTCTCCTACTACCAGTGTTATTGCTGACGCCATGGCACAGAGCCCTACTTTCTTTACACTTTGGATCGGTAACAACGACGTATTAGGTTATGCATTGGCCGGTGGTGTACCAGTAGCAGGCGAGAAGGATTATCCTACCGATAAGACCCAGTTTGCCGGAGCTATTAACCTATTGATTAATCAGCTTACTTCAAATGGTGCTGGTGCTAAAGGGGCTGTTGGTAATATTCCGTCTGTAGATAAGATCCCATATTTTACAACTATACCTTACAACGGCCTTAACCTTACAGCTGAACAGGCTACTCAGTTAACTGCTGCATACGCGCAGGCAGGTCTTACACACATTACGTTCCAAGCAGGTGCAAATGCATTTGTAGTACTAGAAGATGGTATTCCTCGTAAGGCGACCTCAAACGAGCTTATCCTGTTGCCAGCCTCTGACCTGTTGAAATGCCAGGGGTTTGGTTCTCAGAAACCTTTAGATGATAAGTATGTCCTTTCTGAAGCCGAACTTGAAACTATAAGAGATTATACTGCCAGCTACAACCAGTCCATTGCAGCAGCAGCTCAGGGGAAAGGCCTTGCTTTAGCCGACTTTAACGCTTACATGAACAGAATAGCAACCGGCTTTACACTAAACGGCGTTACCTATAGCTCTACATTTGTTTCAGGTAACATTTTCAGCTTGGATGGTATTCACTTTACCCAGCGTGGTGCAGCCTTGGCAGCTAATGAGTTTATTGATGCGATTAACAAGACTTATAACTCAAGAATACCAAAAGTTGACGAAACTCAATTCAGTACAGTTGTATTCCCGTAAGTATAACTGCTTATAAAGTATAAAAAGCGCCTCTTAAATGGAGGCGCTTTTTTTGTACCTATACTTCCAGTAAGTATAGCTATAGTTCGTCGAGTTATCCGGCGGGTTCGTCAGCACGTGTTTTGAGTTTGCAGATTGGTAACAGCCAAATAAAAGTACAAGCTGGGAAGTTGACTGTTTTTAAGCTAAATTTAAACAGGAAAGTTGTGGCTTTTTTACACCGCTACGCTTTCATCTTTATAGTATCATTTTACACCAAAACATATGAAACGTAAAATTATCGCCTGCCTTCTGTGGTGTGTTTCCGGTGCTGCTGCACTGGCGCAAACCCAGGGCAACAAGATCGAGTTCACGGAGTACACCCTCCCGAACGGACTGCACGTGATCCTGCACAAGGACAATTCTACACCAAACGTAGCAGTTTCAGTACTATACCATGTAGGTTCTAAAAACGAGGTTAAAGGCCGTACTGGGTTTGCTCACTTCTTCGAACACCTGATGTTTGAAGGTACTGAGAACATCGATCGTGGCCAGTACATGAGCATGGTACAAAGCGCGGGAGGTTCACTTAATGCCAATACCTCTTTCGACCGTACCTATTACTACGAGTTGTTACCATCTAACCAGGTTGCTTTAGGTTTATGGATGGAAGCAGAGCGTATGAAAGGCGCTAAAGTGGATGAGGTAGGTGTAGAAACACAGCGTAAGGTAGTGCAGGAAGAAAAACGCATGCGTGTAGATAACCAGCCTTACGGAACTATATTGGAGAATACTTTTGGCCTGGCTTATACCGAACATCCTTATAAGATCACTCCGATTGGTACATTTGCTGACCTGAACAGCGCTAAAATAGAGGAGTTCCGCGATTTTTATAAGACCTTCTATGTGCCAAACAATGCTACGCTTTCCATAGCCGGCGACATCAACATCGATGAGACCAAAAAGCTGATAGAGCAGTATTTCGGCAGCATCCCAAAAGGTACTAAAGCAATACCTCGCCCAACTATAAAAGAGCCTAAGCAATCCGAGGAGCGTCGTAAAATTGTGTACGACAACATTCAGCTTCCGGCAGTTATCCAGGCTTACCACATACCGGCACAAGGCACGCCGGACCATTACGCGTTATCAATGTTAACCACTTTATTATCAGGTGGAGAGAGTGCCCGCTTGCCAAAAGCGCTGGTTGATAAGCAGCAGAAAGCAGTTGCAGCTATGTCTATACCTTTCCCAACTGAAGATCCGGGTCTGTTCCTGACTTACGCTATTGCTAATGTTGGTACAGATGCACAGGTACTGGAAGATGCTATGAACGTGGAGATTGAGCGTGTAAAAACAGAGCCTCTCAGCGATAAGGAGTTCCAGAAACTGCGCAACCAGATTGAGAGCCAGTTTGTGCAGCAGAACAGCACTGTAGCCGGCCGCGCCGAGAACCTTGCCAACTACCATGTATACTATAAAGATGCGAACCTGATCAACACAGAGATCGACCGTTACATGAAAGTTACCAAGAATGACATCCAGCGTGTGGCAAAAGAATACCTGACTAAAAACAACCGTGTAGTACTGCACTACCTGCCAAAGTCAGCTCAGCCAAAACAGTAAATTTTTAGGCAAAGGTTTTATGATAGAGGAAGCAAGATTTATACTTCAGCAACTCCTTCGTCTGATAGTCTTTCGTCAAGTATAGATAAAGAGATATTTCACTCATGATAAAGAAATTATATACCACACTGGCGCTGGTTTTGGCGCTGGTATATGTTGCTCCGGCACAAACAAAACAATCTCCGCCTCCTGCAGGTCCGGCTCCTAAAATTGAGCTGGGCAAGTATGAGCAGATCACGCTGAAGAACGGCCTGAAAGTATATGTGGTAGAGAACCATAAACAGCCTGTTGTATCTATGTCTTTAGTATTAGACAGAGATCCGATTCTGGAGGGCGACAAGGCTGGCTACGTACAGGCTGCAGGCCAGATGATGCGCACCGGTACTGCCAACCGCACCAAAGACCAGTTTGATGAGCAGGTAGACTTTATCGGAGCTAATTTGTCGTTCAACTCAACAGGCTTTAATGCTTCAACCATGAAGAAGCACCTGCCTACGTTGCTTGACCTGACAACCGATGCCCTGCTGAACCCTAAGTTTACGCAGGAAGAGCTGGACAAGGTAAAAAAGCAGATGTTATCTAACCTGGCCTCTGAAAAAGATAACCCGGATGCCATTGCCAGCAAGACACGCAACATGCTGCTGTATGGTAAAAACCACCCGTATGGCGAAGTAATGACCGAAAAAACAGTAGAGAGCATTACGCTGGCTGATGTTCAGAACTACTACAACACTTACTTCAAACCAAACATCGGTTACCTGGCTGTAGTTGGCGACATCACCCCGAAAGAAGCTAAAAAACTACTGAACAAGTCGCTGAAAAACTGGAAGAAAGGTACTGTACCAACCAAAACGTTTGCACTGCCTGCAGCACCAGCTAAAACACAGGTAGTTATAGTTGACAGACCAAGTGCTGTACAAAGTGTACTTTCTTTTGTTAACCCAGCCGATCTGAAGCCGGGTGCTCCGGATGCAGTTTCAGCTCAGTTAATGAATGCTATACTTGGTGGTGGCAGCTCTGCCCGCCTGTTCCTGAACTTGCGCGAAGACAAAGGTTATACGTACGGCGCTTACTCTTCTCTGTCTTCTGATGAGATTCTGGGCCGCTTCAACGCATCGGCTAACGTGCGTAATGCAGTTACTGATAGTGCAGCAACTGAGTTCATGAAAGAACTTACCAAGATCCGCAAAGAGCGCGTAACGGACCAGGAACTGAATTATGCTAAAGCGTACATGACTGGTAACTTTGCACGTGGCTTAGAAAGCCCGGCTACAGTGGCCATTTACGCTATCAACACAGCCCGTTATAACCTGCCAGCTGACTATTATGCCAATTACCTGAAGCAGGTAGAAGCTGTAACCGCAGAAGATATTCAGCGTGTGGCTCAAAAATATATTACCCCTGAAAATTTATACCTTATAGCTGTAGGTAACGCTGCTGAAATAGCTTCTAAATTGAAGAAATTTGACCTGGAAGATGGCCAGATAACTTATTATAATGCAGCCGGTGAAAAAGTAGAACGTACTGCGGCTTCTGCAACTTTACCCGCTGATGTTACTGCCGAAAAAGTACTCGCAAACTACATTAAAGCAATTGGTGGTAAAGCAAATATCGATAAGGTAAAAGACATTACCGTAACCAGCAACGCAACTATACAGGGCATGCCGCTTGTAATTACTCAACAGCAGAAAGGCACTGATAAATTTGCTGCTCTGGTTAGCATGAACAACAGCCCGCTTCAGCGCGTGATCATTAACGGCAACAAAGGCAGAATGGAAGCTCCGATGCAAGGTGTAAACAAAGAAATGAGCGCTGATGAACTGGCTACACAAAAACTGGAGTCTGATATGTTTGCACAGTACCGTTACGACAAGCTTGGCATTAAAACCAAAGTAACAGGTATTGAGGACGTAGATGGCAAAGAAGCTTATGTAGTAGAAGCCACAGCTGCAAACGGACAGAAAACACTGCACTACTTCGATAAGAACACAGGCCTGTTATTAAAAGATGTAAAAAGCCTGCAGTCGCCACAAGGTATAATGACTCAAACTAAGAACTACAGCAACTATAAAGAAGTGAGCGGCATTAAAGTACCTCATACTGTAGAAACATCTGTAGGGCCACAGGTTATTAAAGCAGAAGTAAAAAGCGTTGAAGTAAACAAAGGCATCAGCGACGATACCTTCAAGATCTAAGTATAAGTTTATACTTCTTATAGCAAAAGCGGCTGCTCCATTCGGGCAGCCGCTTTTATATTAATTTATAGTTCGTCACACAGTCGTCATGTCGAGCGCAGCCGAGACATCTTATATATCTTATGGCTTCCCTGTCATCTCGACCAGCGGGAGAAACCTAGGTTCTATAGTTGGCTATAGTTGCACCTTGAACTAAGGTATATTTCCATAGTTACCTCCAATCCTGGGAGTTCTACACAACTACAGTTCTATAGCTGGCTTTGGTGCCCTCACGGCCGGAGCCCCGTCTTCGGGCATCGCGCTGCTTTCGCTTCCTTTGCTCGTGCCTCGCAATGCCTTCAGCACCGGAACCTCTCGAGGCGCTCAACCCGAAGACTGATATCAGTTCGATAGCTAACTTATAGTTAGAGGAGAAGTTATAGTTGTATAGCCTTCTCAGCAATGTAGTTCCGTAGGGACAGGTAAACCTGTCCTGCTCTTGGTTTGTAACTATAACTAGTGAAATGGCAAAGGCAGAATTGTCCCCTTGAGGGGACTACAGGGGTGTTACAACGGGAACAACTATATAACTATAGCTGAAGCAAATAGTACCCCACCTTTGATAAGGAGGGGATAAAGGGGGCGGCTGGAGCTCGAAGACCATAAAAACACCTCCCTACCCTCCTCAAGGAGAGAATCTTGAATGCCCAAGCTCCTTCCCCTGTTCTGGGTGTATGAAGGTTGGGAAGGGGTGAAACCTTTAAAACAATTCACCCTGCATAGGCTGTACATACTTCTTTGGCACCTTCAGATCCAGACCACATGTTTTATTCAGCTTTTCGATCAGGTAAATAGCCAGATCAGGCGCTAACGTGTTGTCGGGCTCATGCACAAAGAAGTATAGCTGCTGCAGCCCATTATCAAACCAATGCTTCAGTCTTTCTACCCAGGCATCAATGCGGGTATAGTCTGTTGGGTGCAGGCCGTTGCCTACAAAACGTACCATAGCTGATGGGGTAGTCAGGCGCATGTGCAGCACATCGCGTCGTCCGGCTACATCTGTTAGTACCGTACCTACGCCATACTTTTCCAGCACCTCAAACAGCTCCAGGCTGGCTATGTTATCAACAAACCATTCGGGGTGGCGCAGCTCTACAGCTACTGGTATGGTTTCAGGAATAAACTTCAGGAACTCTTCGAGGTCAGGTAACTGGTCCGGGCCGAAATATGGCGGTAACTGCAAAAATGAGCATCCCAGGTTATCTTCCAGTCCGGCAATAGCTTCGCAGAAGGTAGCAGTTATACTTTGCGTACTGCGCAGGGCACTCTCGTGGCTGATGAGTTGCGGAAACTTTGGGCAAAATTTGAAGCCTTTCGGCACCGAGTTACGCCAGCGCTCTATTGTTGTATCGCCTGGTATATGGTAATGGGTACTGTTAAGCTCGATAGTGTTGAATTGTTTGGCATACCATAACAGTGAATCTTTCTCGCGCATGGTAGCCGGGTATATACTTCCTATCCAGGATTTGTTTACCCAAACCGGTAATCCAATGTATACTTCGGGCTTGCTGTCTTGTTTATGGGCTTGCAACAAACGCTGAGTATCAGGATGATCTGACGGTAGTGTAAAATCTACGTGGTCTATGTTCTGTAATTTCCCGAAATCCATGTTCTGCTTAGTATACTGGTTTTATACGCTGATAAGCTCAAGGTTGTGCCAACGTATGAAATTATGCTGTTATGAAAATATTTTGATAATTTTTTTATTGTACTTTCTCCCGATTTAATTTATTAAAATAAGCCTATACTTGCATAAAACGCACTTTTCGCATTATAGCCCTTATAGCAACTTTGCACCCTAGCCTGTATCCCCCTACATCTCTCGGGCAATATTAGCGTAAAAGGCTTCGTTTAAAAAATTATTCGTAAATTTGCTGTTTCACCAACAATTAGTATTATGATATATAATAGAAAGTGCATCCTCTTAACAGTAATCATTTTTCTATTTATCGGCTTAGGCCAAGTAACAGTAGCACAAGAAAACACTCAAACCCAAACCGGATCTGCCTCCTGGTACGGAAGTAAATACCACGGCAGAAAAACCAGCAGCGGCGAACGTTATAACAAGAACGACATGACCGCGGCACACAATACACTTCCTTTCGGCACAAAGGTAAAAGTAACCAACCTCGCCAACAACGAATTTGTAGTAGTACGCATCAACGACCGTGGCCCGTATGTTGGCAAACGCATTATTGATGTATCGGAAGTAGCCGCCAGAAAACTTAGCATGCACAGCGCTGGTGTAGCACAGGTAAAAGTTGAGGTCGTAGAATTAGATGGCAAATCCATTGCCGCTGGCGAACCTATCAGACCAAACCTGTTTACCATACAGCAAGGTGCCTTTGCCTCACAGGAGCTTGCCTTAGAGCAAACCAAAAAGCTGAAGGAATTCGACAAGAATCTGCCTGTGGAGCTGAAAGAAGAAAAAGTGGAAGGCAAAAAAGTATACCAGGTACGCATTGGCAGTTTCGAAAGCCGCCAACACGCCGAAGCATTTAACGACCTCCTGAAAGAAGAAGACCTGGAAGGCCTGGTAAGAGAATCTTAACAGTTAATTACATATTTTGAGAATGCGGCATCTAACAGGTGCCGCATTTTTGTTTTATAGTCTTTTGTAAGCAATTGTGACTTAATATAGTTTATCAGGCAATTCGTCTATAGTTGTGGTTGGTTAAGCTTGTTTGGCGGGTATTTGCTTTGAAAAGTATTGATATATACTTATACTTAGTTACCCAAATTATTAAACTTTAACCTGACCTTATACTTTGAAAAGACGAAATTTCCTCGAACTATCGGCGCTGGGGCTTGGGGGCTTAATGTTGCCTTCTATTCCTGTGTTCGGTGATATTATAGCACCGGAGCGGGCGCTTGAGACGGTAGACGTTGCCCTTAAAAAACGTCTGGCCGATGTTGCCTTAAACACAGCCAAGTCTAAAGGTGCTTCTTATGCCGATGTGCGCATTGGCCGCTACCTGCAGCAATATGTGTTTACCCGCGAAAAACAGGTGCAAAATATTGTAAATGCGGAGTCTTATGGCGTGGGTGTGCGCGTACTGGCCAATGGCACCTGGGGCTTTGCCGCTACTTCTGATGTGTCGGATAAAGGTATAGCCAAAGCTGCCGAACAGGCTGTTGCCATTGCCAAAGCAAACTCCAAATTGCAGAAAGAACCTGTGCAGTTAGCCCCTGTAAAAGGCTATGGTGAGGTAAGCTGGAAAACACCGATCGAGAAAAATGCCTTTGAGGTGCCGGTAGGCGAGAAAGCCGATCTATTGTTAACTGCCAACGCCAAAGCGATGGAGAATGGAGCCAACTTCGTTAACTCTGCCTTGTTCCAGATAAATGAGCAGAAATATTTTGCCTCTACCGATGGCTCTTACATCGATCAGGACATCCACCGCATCTGGCCAAACTTTACAGTAACTGCCGTTGATAAAGCATCCGGTAAGTTCAGAACCCGCGAAGCACTAAGCGCGCCGATGGGCATGGGCTACGAGTACATGATACCAAAGGCATCTGAAAAAATTAAAGGACCGGAAGGCACAGGCCTGATGGGTTACCGCTATGCCTACGACATGCTGGAAGATGCCACCTTGGCAGCCAAGCAGGCCCGTGCAAAACTAACTGCAAAATCTGTAGCAGCCGGTAAGTATGACCTTATACTTGACCCGAACCACTTGGGTCTAACTATACACGAATCGGTGGGTCACCCGCTGGAACTTGACCGCGTACTGGGCTATGAGGCTAACTATGCCGGTACCTCCTTCGCTACGTTGGATAAGTGGAGAGCCAAGAACTTTAAGTATGGCTCTGATAAGGTGAACATCTTCGCAGATAAAACGCAGAAAGGTTCGCTTGGCTTAGTTGGCTGGGATGATGAAGGTGTAAAAACCAAGCAGTGGGACTTGATAAAAGATGGTATACTTGTAAACTACCAGGCTATCCGCGACCAGGCGCACATCATCGGCGAGAAAGAATCGCATGGTTGCTGCTACGCCGACAACTGGAGCTCAGTACAATTCCAGCGCATGCCAAACGTATCGCTGGCACCAGGCAAAGCTAAAATGAATGTAGACCAACTGATTTCCGGTGTAGACAAAGGCATTTACATTGCCGGCCGTGGCTCTTATTCTATCGACCAGCAGCGCTATAACTTCCAGTTTGGTGGCACGGTGTTCTATGAGATCAGCAAAGGCAAAATTGTTGGCATGCTGGAAGACGTGGCTTATCAGAGCAACACTCAGGAATTCTGGAACTCTTGTGCCGGCTCCTGCGACGAAAGCGATTACCGCCTGTTCGGTTCGTTCTTCGACGGCAAAGGCCAGCCAAGCCAGGTAAGTGCGGTATCACATGGTTCTGCCCACACCCGCTTCAACGGCGTGAACGTGATCAATACAGCGCGAAAAATCTAGTCTTTCACCATCAATTGAGAATTAATTAACATGGCAATATTAAGTAAAGAAGAAGCACAGGCTATACTTAAAAAAGCGCTTGCTTATTCAAAGGCTGATGAGTGTGAGATTACGCTCAACGGCAACAATGGCGGCAACATCCGCTACGCAAATAATGCAGTATCTACGAGTGGTGCCGAAGAGAACACATCGCTGGCTGTGGAATCGCGGTTTGGCAAACGCTCTGGTGTGGCAACTATAAATGAGTTCGATGATAAGTCGCTGGAAAAAGTGATTCGTCGTTCGGAAGAGATTGCGCGCCTTGCACCGGAAAGCCCGGAGTATGTAGAAATGCTGGGTCCGCAAACTTACATCACTACCAAAGAACATTTCGATACAACAGCTAAAATAGACCCTGCTTACAGAGCGGAGGCTGCTGCTAAAAGTATAGCTGCTGCATCTGCTAAAAACCTGTCGGCGGCAGGCTTCCTGGAGCACTACACCAGCTTTGTGGCTAAAATGAACAACAAAGGTTTGTTCGCTTACCATCCATCTTCTGTTGTTGACTTCTCGGTAACGATGCGCACCGAGGATGGTACCGGCTCTGGTTATGTAACCCAGGACTTCTCTGACGCAAGCAAACTGGATACTGGAAAAGCCTCTGAAATAGCTGCTCAAAAGGCTGCCAACTCTAGAAATGCAAAAGCACTGGAGCCAGGCAAGTATACGGTTATCTTAGAACCAGCTGCCTCTATAGATCTGCTGCAAAACATGTTCTTTAATATGGACCAGCGTAACGCCGAAGAAGGCCGCAGCTTCCTGAGCAAACCAGGTGGCAAAACCAAAATCGGTGAGAAACTATTGGATGAGCGCATTACTGTTTACTCTGACCCAACTAACCCGGAAGTGCCATCTTCTCCGTTTGCTGGTGATGGCCGTCCGCAGCAAAAAGTAACCTGGATAGATAAAGGCGTTGTTAAAAATCTGTACAACTCACGTTTCTGGGCGGGCAAAACCAACAGCAAATCTATACCTGCACCGGGCAATGTAATTATGGAAGGCGGCACACAGTCGCTGGAAGATATGATCAAGAGCACTAAGCGGGGCATACTTGTTACACGTTTGTGGTATATCCGCTCCGTAGACCCACAAACACTGCTTTACACCGGCCTTACCCGCGACGGTACTTTCTACATCGAAAACGGCAAGATCATGTACCCGGTTAAGAATTTCCGTTTCAACGAGAGCCCGGTTATTATGCTCAACAACCTGGAAGCTTTAGGTAAACCGCAACGCATCAACGGCAGCCTTATTCCGCCAATGAAAGTGCGCGACTTTACCTTCACCAGCTTATCAGATGCTGTATAATTGCTGATATTTATAATTTGAATGCCGTATGCAGCCGAGCTGTGTGCGGCATTCATTTTAAAATTACGTTCAAAAATGCCTACTATACTTAGGATATTTGGTTACAGGTTCTTCTTCTTTAGCAATGAAGGAAATGAGCCACCCCATATTCATATTGAGAAGGCAGAAGCCTATGCCAAATATTGGCTAGAGCCGGTAGAGCTCGCAAGTTCTTACAGCTTCAATGCAAAGGAACTAAATGAACTCCGTAAATTAGTATTAGAAAACAAATCTCTCTTTGAGCAAAAATGGCATGAGTACTTTAGCTAAAAAATCTACCCCGCAAGCACAGAAAGTATGGTTTACTGATGCAAAAATGTATGTGCTGTTAACTGATGGACGCGAGGTAGGTATTCCGTTAGAGTGGTTCCCCAATTTACGAGATGCCACAGAAACACAGCGTATGAACTGGAGGCTTATTGGTGGTGGCATAGGCATACATTGGGAGGAGCTTGATGAGGACCTCTCTGTTGCCGGTTTATTATAATTAACTCGAGACACAGCACTCAAAACTCAGAACTCTTATAGTGCAACCTTTTACCTTCGTACGCCTGCAATACCGTTCCGGCAACTGGGATACCGACCCGCGTATGCCAAGCAATTTGCTGCACTCGCTTATCCAATACACAACAGTAAAGGTAAACGAGCAGGAGAAGGTGGTATCGTTGGAGAGTGCGGAACTGTTTAATTACCCTTTCAGCTATCTGAGCGGGCACAAACTGGTGCAGTTTAACCAGAAGGAGCGGAAGAACTTTGAGACCTATGTACGTAACGGTGGCTTCGTGTTTGTAGACGACTGCAACCATGACATCGACGGACTTTTTGCCAAATCATTTGAGGAGCAGATGCGGCAGATATTTGGAGCAGGAGCGCTGAAGAAACTACCTAACAACCATAAACTATACCGTAGCTTCTTCACTTTCGAGGATGGTCCACCAACTACAAGTTTCGAGCTAAACGGCTGGGGCGACGACCTGGTGCACGACTACCTGAAAGCAATAGAAATTAACGGCCGGATAGCAGTGCTCTACAGTAACAAAGACTATGGCTGCGAATGGGACTACGATTTCAGAAACAAACGCTGGCTGGCTGAGGACAACACCAAATTTGGCGTCAACATCATTATGTATGCGCTAACCAGTTAAATATGAAAGATGTGCACAGCTCCTGTGAGCGTCTGACCATACTACAAAGTATAAAATGACTGAACAAGATATAAACCACCTGTTAGGCAAACTACCGCAGCTAAAGCAGGAAATACAGAAAGTAATTGTAGGCCAGGAAGAGGTGCTCGACGAGGTACTGATTACCATGATGGCCGGCGGACATGGTTTGCTGGAAGGTGTGCCGGGCCTTGCCAAAACCTTGCTGGTACGCACGCTAAGCAATGCTATGGATTTAGGCTTCCGAAGAATACAGTTCACCCCGGACCTGATGCCTACCGATATACTTGGTACTGAAGTACTGGAAGAAGACCATGCCACCGGAAAACGCTTCTTTAAATTTAACGAAGGGCCGATCTTCTCGAACATTGTGCTGGCCGATGAGATAAACCGTACGCCACCTAAAACACAGGCCGCGTTGCTGGAAGCCATGCAGGAGCACGAAGTAACCTATGCCGGTAAAACCTATACTTTGCCCAAGCCTTTCTTTTTGCTGGCAACCCAAAACCCGATAGAACAGGCCGGAACGTACCCATTACCCGAGGCCCAACTCGACCGTTTTCTGCTCTACATCAAAATAAAATACCCAACCGAGCAGGAGGAGCTAAACATACTTTCCAACACCACCGGTACGCGCCAGGCACAGGTACAGCCTATAGTTACCGGTGAAGAAGTAATGCTGCTGCGCCAACTGGTACGCGAGGTAAGTATAAACGAAGACCTACTAAGCTTTGTGAACCAACTCGTACGCGCCACCCGCCCCGACAGCACAACTATAGATTTCGTGAAGAACTACTGCCGCTGGGGAGCAGGGCCACGTGCCGGGCAGGCACTTATACTTACTGCCAAAGCCAGGGCGCTACTGCATGGCCGTTTTGCTGTAACTATAGATGATATTAGAACCATGGCCTACCCGGTGCTGCGCCATCGTGTGCTGGTAAACTTCGCCGCCGAAGCAGAGCGCATCACACCGGATAATGTGGTAGATGAGTTACTACAAAGTATAAAGTTGCCGAAGGCGGTGTTGGTGTAGGGTATCCAACCACCCCTGCCCCTCCTTGTTTAAGAGGGGAGTTAAAACGCTTGGCGCGGGTATCTAACCCGTAACTTAAAGTGAATGCGAGTCTCCAAGCTCGCTTGATTAGCAAAAGAAAACAGATGGAAGAGACAGCAACTATAAAACTGACGGAGACAGGCACGCAGCTCCTGAAGAAGATCGTGGGGGAAAGGATCTGTTATTTCTTTACTGATAGAGTAAAAGTAGAAGCAACCGGTAGCAAGGTGCTGTACTGGGCACCGGAGTTTGCGCTTGGCCTCAAAACCAACCGCGGCGACCTGACCTTCATCAACATCAGCGCTGACTATAAACTTACGTCCGGCTCATCTACCACCTATTATGAATTTGCCATTGAAGAAAGTAAAATGCCGCTCCGCTGCGAAAAGCTGCTGCAGTCGGGGCAGTACTCGGAGATAAAGGTGCTGTCGTCGCAGGTGCTGATGCTGGAGGTGTACCAGGACTGGAACCAGGAGTTCGACGAAACCATACACTACGACGCAGCTATCGTGCTCTACACCGACTCCCGTAAGTATATGCTAAAGGTGCGCGAAGAGCTGATCGGCGGTGTAGATATTGTACTTGATGAGGCTGCTATTGAGATGGAGTTGGTGGATTTGAAGCTGAGGCAGAGTTTGGTATAGGAAATGGTGAAGCTAGAATTAGATGAATATTGCCCTTGTTGTGGGTATAACACATTTGAGGGGGAAGAACGATTGCAATATATAATCTGCCCAATCTGTTTTTGGGAAGATGATCCTATTCAGTTTGAAAAACCCAAGTTAGAAGGATGTGCAAATAAAGTTTCATTAGTACAAGCACAAGGGAACTATGAAGACTTTGGAGCTTGTGAAAGAAACATGATAAAGCATACGAGAAAGCCAAATATAGACGATAAAAGAAAGCCCAATTGGTCAGCTTATCTCCATGAGAAGAATAATTAAAAGAGTAGCTATTGGTCTTGCATTAGTTCTTGTTGACTTGGCTGTGTATGCTGTCTTAGGAATAATGATGATGGCTTACGATGACTTTTATGATGAGAGTAAGGGAGAATACTGGAGTTGGGAAAGTATGACAGACTTCGATAGAGCCGTAGTTGTAGGTTTATACTTTTGGCATTTTATCAACTTTGTTGTAGCGTGCTTTATAATCTATAATGCTATCAGAGCATTAAACCGAAGACTTAGTTCCAACTATTAAGATATAAAATCGATTAACCTTATAACTTATAGTCCTTGAACACCCACAAATTCATTGACCCGAAGGTATTGGCTACCATAAAAGACCTGCCGCTGTTGGCTAAAACGGTGGTGGAGGGCTTTTTGGCGGGGCAGAACCAGAGTTTGCGGCGTGGGGCGGGGCTGGAGTTTAGCCAGTACCGCAGCTACCAGCCCGGCGACGACCTGCGCCAACTCGACTGGAAGATGTTTGCCCGCTCCGACCGCTATTACATCCGCGAGGCCGAGGTAGACACCAACATTACAGTAAGGTTTATACTTGATGGCAGCGCTTCGATGGCGCACGAAGATGTAAACGGCATCAGCAAAATGGATTACGCGCGGTTTATGGTAGCTTCGCTGGCTTACCTGGCTACTACGCAGGGCGATGCGGTGGGGCTGTACGTGCTGCACGAGAACCAGCTCATTAACCTGATCCCGCGCTCCGACAACATGCACCTGCAGCGCTTCTGGCACCAACTGGCCGAGGTAAAGCCGCAAGGTAAGTTTCCGGGCATAGAGGTAGCAGCCAACCTGTTTGCCGACAGGCGACAGAAAGAGCTAACGGTTTTCCTGTCGGATTTGTATGAGCACGAGCACGAGATAAAGGACTTGCTATACAAGCTGGGGGCACAGGGGCACGAGCTACTGCTAACTCACCTGATGAGCCGCAACGAACTTGACTTTACCTACACCGGCACCCTCACCTTCGAGGACCTGGAAACAGGACAAACACTACAGGTAAGCAGCGGGTCGCAAAAGCAGGCCTACTTAGCCAAACAGCAAGAGTGGCTGCAGGACATAGAAAAAGACATGCGCAACCGACAGATTGCCTACGACAGATTTGTAACCGATGAGCCACTGGATAAGGCGCTAAGGGCATTCCTGCAAAAACGGCTGATTTATTGATAATTTTGATTGAGTGAATGAGTGAATATCCTTTCCCTGTCATCCTGAAAGGATCTTGTGTGGAGGGAGGTTAAGCTATTAAGCCTAGCCACCAAGATTCTTCCAGAATGACAGAAAAAATAATTCCTAATTTATAATTTCTAATTCATAGTTGATTTTAACAGCACCATACTTACTCGTTGCAGCATCGGCTATACTTATACCGATCGCCATTCACCTGTGGAATAAACGGCAGGCGAAAACGGTGAAGGTGGGTAGTCTGCGGTGGCTGGAGACGTCGGCAAGTAACCGTTGGAGAAGTATAAAACTGAACAACTTCTGGCTGCTGGTGCTGCGCTGCCTTATACCTATACTTCTGGCTGTAGCACTAGCCCAACCGATATGGGAGCATCAGTCGCAAAAGCAAAAAGGCGCTAAGGCAGTAGTGGTAGGAGAAGAATTACTTTATACTTCTGCACTCAAACCTATCAAACCAACTATAGATTCGCTGTTGCAGCGTGGTTACACCTTACATACTTATACTTCAGATTTCAAACAAATACCGCTGGAGAAGTGGCAGCAGATCAGCAATCGCACGCAGGACAGTTTGGTGAGCACCAGGTATGATTACTGGAGCCTTCTACCTGCCCTTGCCGCAAAGTATAAAAGTGCTAACGATAGCATTATACTTTTCACTTCAGATCAGCAACAATACTTTGCGGGTTCCCGCCCCGAAACGCTGCCGCAACACATACGATGGATTCCGGTTGCTACCGATGAAAGTATAACCTGGCTGCAGGCCGCAATTCAAATCAAGCCTGATAGCTTATTGCTTATACTTGGGCACAGCTCCCGCGAGGGCACCACTTATAGCAGGTATAAAACTGCCGCATCAGCACAAAGTATAAACCTGGTAGGCAATCAGCAGGTACAACTTCAACGCCAGCAGGACTCGCTGCAGGCTACCATCGCCGGCAACAGCAGTAAGGTTAGAATACAAACTGCGCCACTACAGATTACCATACTTGCAGATAAGGGGCAACAAACAGAAACGCCATATTTAAAAGCAGCCATCCAGGCCATTAGCAGCTACACTGGTTTACCCATTCAAATTAAAGCTGATACCATCAATGCAGACTGGATATTTTGGTTGCGTAACGAGCAACTGCCGGAAAATATAGTCCGACAGGTAAAACAAGGCCTTCAGGTATGGATACAGCAAAGTCAGAAGCCGCAACTTATAAAAACCAGCTTAACAGGTGCAGGCGGTACAACTATAAAAGCGCATCAACTTAGCCCGCTACAACCATATCAAAACCAGGTATGGGCAGCAGCAAATGGAGAACCTGTACTTTATTCCAAAGCCATTGAGCGGGGCAGAGTTTATACTTTCAGAAGTGGTTTTGCCCCAGCCTGGAGCGAACTAGGGCAGAGTGCGCAGCTGCCAGAGTTACTGCTACCTTTGCTCCTGCCACAACCACTCGCAAAGTACGACTTCAGGGCAATGGATGAACAGCAACTTTTACCCGCAAAGCGTGAACAGGTAGCAGTTTCAGGCACATCCCAAACAGACCAGGTGTTGCTACTAAAGTGGTTTGTGCTGGCGGCATTTATTTTATTTTTGATAGAGAGAAGCATCGCCAGCAGGCGCAGCAACCTATAATGGCCACACCAGAAAGCATCCATATCTTACAGCGAATCCGCAGCCAGTACGTGCAGGCGAAACTGCGGCTGTATGCCCTGCAGGCGCTGGCAGCTACACTTGTGGCCGTGGCTATACTTTGGAAGTGGCAGTTTGAGAAACCTGTATTGGCCGCAGCAGCTATGTCTATACTTTTTGGTGCGGTTCTATACTTTATACTTCGCTGGAGATCTGTTTCTAAAATAAACCTGCAGCACGTAGCGCGCCACCTGAACCGCCAGTACCCCCAGTTACAAGAAAGCACAGAGTTACTCCTGCATGAACCAGAGAGCCTGTTACAAAAGCTACAACAGCAGCGCGTAACAGAGGCGCTACAACAACTCCATCCGGAACAGCAGAAAACATTTACCCTACGCAGCACCGCCACTTATACTTCCCTGGGCCTGGCGCTACTATTTTCTATTGGCATTTTATACTTACCAGCCGCACCGCTTACCACACCTCAGTCTGAAAGTATAAAAGTTGAGTTTCCGGATGCACCGGCTGCCGCTGCTGATACTGCCGCTAAGATCGGGAAGATTGAGATTTCCGTTACACTGCCTGCTTATACTGGTAAAGGCACATATCGTGTTGAAAGCCCGAACCTGCGTGTAGAGGAAGGTGCCACTGTAACATGGCGCATCAGCACAAGCAAGCCTGCTAACCTGCAACTAAAGCTAAACGAGCAGCAGCCCATCAACTTCAAAAAACAAGGTAACAGCTATATTTTAGCGCGCAGCTTCAGCACATCAGGGCTTTACACCATTAACCTGAATGGGCAAAAATCTGCTTTTTATACATTGGAGATCATTCCTGACGAGGCACCGGTTATCCAAATACAAAAGCCGGAGCAGTATACTGAGGTACTTTTCGGAGATCCGCAGCGCGTAACGTTACAAGCTCAACTGGCGGATGACTACGGCATTTGGGAAGCAAATATGATCGCCACCGTAGCCAAGGGCACAGGCGAGGCCGTGAAGTTCCGGGAAGAAAAGATCAAGCTTAACCTGAGTGGCAGCGCCAAAAACTATACGGTAAAGCAAACCCTGGATCTGCAAAAACTGGGCATGACTTACGGCGACGAGCTATACTTTTACCTGCAAGCCTGGGACAAACACCGCGGCTATACCCGCTCCGAAACATACTTTGTACAGATAGAGGATACTGCTGTTGTAGAGTCCAGCTTTGATATGTCGATGGGCGTGAATCCGGTGCCGGAATATTTCAGAAGCCAGCGCCAGATCATCATCGATACGGAAAAGCTGTTAAATGAACAGAGAAATATAAGCCGTGCCCAGTTTGAAGAACGCTCTAACAACCTGGGTGTAGACCAGAAATTGCTGCGCCTTCGCTATGGCAAATTCTTGGGTGAGGAGTTTGAAAGCGGTATCGGTCCGGGAGGCGGTATACCGGAAGGCGAGGAACACCATGAAGGGGATGGTCATGACCACAGCCAGACGGAGAACAAGAACAGCCCCGAAGCCCTGCTGGACCCCTACATGCACAAACACGACCAGGAAGGCGAAGCTACGTTCTTTGAGCCCATGGTAAAAGCCAAACTAAAAGGAGCCCTGGCGCAGATGTGGGAAGCCGAACTGCGATTGCGCACACACAAACCTAAAGAAGCTCTGCCTTACGAGTACAAAGCACTGCGCATGTTAAAAGAAGTGCAGCAATCGCAACGGGCGTATGTGGCTAAAACAGGTTTCGAGGCACCGCCACTTAAAGAACCGGAACTGCGCCTGACAGGTGAACTGAACAAAATTACTGCACCAACCGAGATCAGAACCATAACTAAGGAAAAGCAACTGCCGCACGCAAAAGCTGCATTGCAATGGCTGGCAAAGTATAGACAAAGCGGCAAGTATAAATCTTCGGATGCAGCTATACTTGAAAAAGCCGGGCAGGAACTGGCGCAGCAGAAGCTGAATAAACCCGGCAGCAATTTAAAAGCATTGCAGGATTTAAGAACCTTGATCTCCGAAATGCAGACCGGGAAAGTGCTATGCAAATCATGTATGGTTTCGGTAGAGCGGGCCTGGACTAATCTGCTGCCGCCTGCTAAGCAAACGCCACAGCCGCAACAGGCAGTAAGGAGCAGGTTATCTCAACAGTACTTAAAACAACTGAATCAAAAGTAAGACGTGTATTCTACTCCGGCATATTTACCCTGGCTTATCGCAACGCTGGTTGTGCTGCTACTGTTGTGGCTGGCGTGGCGCAGACCAAACCGCCAACGCTTGTGGCTTCGGTTAGTAGCAAGTGCTATTGCAGGTATAAGTTTAGTTCTGATCGTTTTTCCGCCTGCAACCAAACAAGCTATAAACCCAAGCGCAGCCATACTTTTATCAGGAGGTTATAATCCCGATACACTGGCGAACCTGTTAAATCAAAATGAAGCAAAGCCTATACTTTATATGTTAGGAACGGAGGCAGATGAAGCTATTCCGGTTAGTAGCCTTTATACTTTACGCCAACAGCAACCGGGTTTGCAAATGGTGCATGTGCTAGGTTATGGATTGGAAGAGCAGCAACTACAGGCTTTAGAAGGAATTAAACTGGTACCACATTTATCTGAAGCCTCAGCTGGAGTTAGTGCAGTACAATGGCCGCAGGAGGTAAGATCAGGAGAAGCGGTAACGGTAGCGGGCAGGTTTAACCATAACACACAAACCAAACTATACTTACATGCAGCAGGCCAGCTTCGTGATTCTATAGAGATTGGTACCAACAGCACATATACTTTTAACCTGAACTATACACCGAAGCAAACTGGGCCTTACGTTTATACTTTATTAACCAAAAATGGAGCACAGGTAGATACGCTGGGGCAAGTGCCAGTACAGGTAAAAGAGCAACAGCACCTACGGGTTTTATTAATTGCTTCAGCACCATCCTTCGAGTTTAAGTTCCTCAAGAACCACCTCGCAGAGGAGCAGCACAAAGTAGCCTACCGTGCCACTGTTAGCCGCGACATCAGCCAGAACGAGTGGGTAAATATGCCGAAGACTGACCTAGGTAGAATTACACCTAAATTACTGCAAAACTTTGATGTGGTAATAACTGAGCCGCAGGCGCTGCAAAGCATAAGTGCCGGCGAAAGAACAACCTTGCAACGCGCTGTTACCGAAGACGGTATAGGTGTACTTACCATTGCCTCGGCACCAGCTGCAACAAACACTGCAAACTTCTTTACTAACTTCCGGAGCAAACGCCAATCGCAGCAGGAGAGCCGCAGCATTCGCGCAAGTTGGGCAGGCAAGGAAGCAAGTATAAATGCAGCTCCTTACTCGTTAATAAGCACAACAGAGGTAACAGGATTGGTAGCAGAGAGAGGTAATAATTTACTGGCAGGTGCCAAAAGAGCCGGCTGGGGTAAAGTGGCCATAAGCTATGTCCCACAAACATTCCCGTGGCTATTGGAGGGCAAAGAAGAAGTATACGCCAGCTACTGGACCACAATTTTATCACCTATTGCCAAAGAGCAGGTAAAAGATAAATTCTGGCAACTGGAAAAACCGCATGTACCGCAGCCCAACAAACCAGCTATACTTTCTTTTACAGATTATACTTTAACAGAAGGCGCAACCGCACCAACAGCCACTATAACCAGCTTATCAGATTCTGCAAGTATAAATCTGCCACTGGCACAAACCATCCATCAACCTGAAAAGTATAAAGGCAGCTTCTGGCCTAAACAAACCGGCTGGCATAAAATAGAAACCGCTAATGCTGCACCCTACTTTTTTTATGTACAAAACACTTCGGATTGGGAGTTTGAAAATATAGCTGCCCGTAAAGCCGCCACGGAGACTTTTGTTGCACAGCAGAGTATAAAACCTGCCAGCGGTACAATAACTTATAAAGAGGAGCCTTTTCCGGTTATCTGGTTCTTTGTAATATTTGCTTTAAGTAGCGGATTTTTATGGCTGGAAGAGAAGCTGTAATTACATACTTGCAGGGCAAAATACCTTACCTCGGTTATTCAGCAGCAGGCCAAGTACTATTTCGTGGCTGCCATCACTAACGCGCCCTATATCGGAGTTTGCAATATCGTAAGCGTAACCTACCTGCAGCAGGTTCGATACATTTATACCCGCTAACACTACTGCTGCATCTTTGTGCCTGTAAGAGCCGCCTATCCATACTTTATCCTGGTACAAAACCTTCAGGTTCGCATCTACTGATACAGGTGCCGGTGGTACATACTTTACCATCATGGATGGCAGCAACGATAGCTTTGGCGAAACCACTACCTTATACCCACCTGTAACATAGTAATGCATATAAGCCCTGTCCTGCTCCGAGATTCCTTCCTCTTTGCTTAGCTCATCCTGCAAAATCTGAGTGGTTGTAGCACCGACATAATACTTTTTGGTATAGACCATTGCTCCTGCAGAAATATTAGGCTTAGCCCGATAATAATCACCGCCCATAAATGTAGGATCGGTTGGGTTTGTTAAGTATAATCCGGATTGATCTACACTATAAAAAGAGAAACCACCAGTCAAGCCCACTGACATCATCGTTGTTCTGCTTAGCGGCAAATGGTAAGCGTATGTAAGGCTGACATCTGATCGCTTCAAGGCACCCGCTTTATCTGTAAGAGCTGTAAAACCTAATCCGTGGTGCGCCTGCGGAGTAACCAGACTGCGACTTCTATAGTTCTTATGCATCTCCTTACTGCTGTTTTTACCTCGGTAAGGCACTGAGCTGGCAGACTTATTAAAGTTTAACTTATTAAGCGGGGCATGCACGGTAGCATAATATGACTTAGGTGCTCCTTCCACACCACTCCACTGGTTCCGGTAACCGATCTTTACATCGCCATAGTTTTCAACGCCAGCCATAGCCGGGTTAAGCAGGTAGCCGTTCAGCATATACTGGCTGAAGTGGGGCAGCTGCTGGGCAACAGCAACCATACCTATAGCCCACAATACAATTGTCAGAAATGCGCCTCTCATCATCTTATCTCAGTATGGTTATAGAACCTGTAAATGCTTTTCTTCCTTTGTTTGTATCGATGATAAAATAATAGGCTCCGTCTGGCAAAGGCTTTCCGTCTCTGGTGCCATCCCAAGGGGTATTGTAGCCTGTAGAGGTATAAACTTTATCGCCCCAGCGGTTAAATACTGTTACAGATACATCCGGGTAGTCATAAGTCCCGTCAATTAACCAGACATCATTTATACCATCCCCATTAGGCGAGATACCTGTCGGGATGCGGAGCTTGCGCAATACAGTTATCGTTACTTCATTGGTGCTGACACAACCTTCTGCTGACGTTGCCTGCAGCACATACTTAGTAGTTACAACCGGAGAAGCTGTTGGCTGTGCAATGGTTGCATTATCAAGGCTCTGTGGCGATGACCACAATAAGGTTCCTTCTCCGCTGCCTTCCAGCACAACCGATTCTCCTTCTATGATGATAGCTCCTCTACCGGCTTCAACCAGAGGATATGGCGAGAACAGGATCTCTACTTCATCATCCACAGATGCACACGGGCTATCTTCTACCAGCCAGCGCAGTTTATACTTTTCACCCATCTGTCCGGAAAAAGTTGCTCGCGGGTTATGAATATCTGAGATGGTGCCGCCTACCCCGTTAAGTATAGACCATGTACCTTTTGCCGGTGCCGGATTGTTTGCCTGCAAACGTGTGCTGGTAGTACCACAAACCGGAATCTGGTCTGCACCAGCCAAAGCGATAGGCATTGCCGTAATTTTCACCTGCTTCTCCAGCACATCCTTACATCCGTTATCAGTTGTTACCTCCAGCTTAACTTTATATGTACCTGGCTGAGCATACCTGTAAGTAGGATGCTGTAGCGAAGATGTGTTGCCATCCCCAAAATTCCAGTTCCAGGCTACGATGCTTCCGCTGGATACCGTGCTTTCGTTTCGGAACGAGACCTGCTCAGAAATACAGGCTATTACCGGAGAGAAGGCAGCTTTAGGAAGTGGGTATACTATAATCTGTTTTTGCTGTAGGTTCTGGCAGCCGTTTTCTGTTGTTACTGTGAGCGATACAGTATAAGTACCTGGCTTGCTATACTTGTGTGTAGGCTCAGCTATAGTTGCAGTAGCTCCATCTCCAAAATTCCAGCTATAAGATACTATACTGCCCTCTGCCACCGAAGATGAATTTGTGAACGTAGCTGTTTCGCTTAAGCAGATATTGCTTGTTGTAAATGCGGCATCCGGGTTGGCAACAATAGTTACCTGTTGGGTGGTGGTGCTTAAGCAAACTATACCTGAGTAAGCTGTTAACCGCACAGTATAAGTGCCCGTCTTTTTATAGTTGTGTTTCGGGTGCTGTTCTGCAGAGGTGGCACCATCCCCAAAGTCCCATTCCCATTTCACAATTCTGCCAAAGGCAACCTCTGATTCATCTTTAAACTGTACTTCGCTGCGCTGGCAAAAATCTGTAGCCGAGAACTTAGCAACCGGATAGGCTCCGCTTACGATGTATTCCGTCTCAAAGCTTTCAGAACAGCCTTTATCGGAATAGGCAGTTAACTTTACTTTATAAGTGCCTTCTGCCCTATACTTGTGTTTTGGATTTATACTTGTTGAGGTAGTTCCATCACCGAAGCTCCACTCATATTTCACGATACTGCCCGAGCTTATAGTGGTCTGGTTTACAAACTGAGCTTCATCACGAATACAGATATCAGGTAGCTCGAACTTTACCTCTGGCTTCGGATTGATAACAACATTGTTGGTGGTAACAGTCTGGCAACCTGCGTTGGTAGTTACAGTGAGCTTAACCGTATAAGTACCCGGCGCTGCATAGGTATGACTAGGGTTCTGCGCAGTTGCTACCGGAGAGCCATCGCCAAAATCCCACTCCCAGGCAGCAATTGCACCTTCCGCTACCGTAGATTTATCTTTAAAAGAAGTAACGCTGGTGTGGCAGGTTTCGGGAGCATCAAAGGCTGCCTGTGGCAACGGATATACTTTTACCTGCTTTACTATTTCGCTGGTACACGTAGATGCGGTCTGGATTGTCAGTTTTACATCATAAACTCCGGCTTCTGAATAAGTGTGTTGCGGGTGTTGCTCTGTAGAGGTGGTGCCATCGCCAAAGTCCCATAGCCAGCTGATGATCTCGTTACCGGTAACACTTGTAGTTGATTTGTCTTCGAAGGTAATAACCCCAACCTCGCACTGCCCAACAGAGCTGAAGTCGGCTTCCGGGTTCGGGTATACTATCAACTCTACCGAGGTTGAATCCTGAGAATCGCAGTCGTTGCCGTTATACCTGGTTGTTACTAACGATACGGTGTAGGTACCCGGAGCTTTATACTTGTGGGTTGGTTTCTGCTCTTCAGATGTTTCGCCATCCCCGAAATACCACTTCCATTTAAGCGGATCATAAGATGCAAAACCAGTGAAACCAACTGTTTCGCCATCGCAGTAGGGCTCCTTATCAAAAGTTATGTTCTGGATCAGGTTTTTGATGTTTGCTCCGGCAGAGTACCCATACGATTCTACATGGCCAAAACCATACGCTATAGCGTTAAAGCCTTCATCTGCCTTCAGGGTATGGTTACCGGGGGTAACTACGTTTTGTGAATAAGAATATTCCGGATTTGCGGGCACCGGAGTAAATGTAACTGCATTACCATCTAACCTGAAAGACCCAGTGTCTGCGGTGCGCATCAGCACATTTATGTAATGGCCGGTTATCTGGTAAAATGGCGAGGAGTAAAGTGTTATATCTTTTAGTGTTTGCTCCACCGGGTTCAGAATAATCATTTCCGGGTCACCTACAATACCATCACAGACCTGTGTGCGGGGGTATTGCGCCAAAAGAATTGGTTTATCTGCTGTTATATGGCTTGCCTTTTCACTCTGAAAATCATAGAACTGACCTTTGTTTATAGTTACAGGTGCACCCCCATCTACCTGAACTATGGTTCCGTCCTGTGATGCCAGTACTCTAAACATATCTCCGCCAATCCTAGTCATCATGGGTGCAGTTACATAGTTCTGCCCCCAGGCACTGATCGGGTATAACTGCTGGAACAGGTTATCTCCGGAAGCAGGAGGATTTACAGCCACAGCCTCCGGGCAGCCTAAACGGGTATAAGAACTACCCGAGAAAACAGCAATTTTTTTACAGGATGCCCCGTTAGAACCAACCGACAAGATTTTGGTACCCGTCAGGTCCTGTCTGGATTGTACCTGGTAGATATCTCCTTTATTAAGTGTTACAGTAAATGTCTCGCCGGCTAGTTTTCCATTTAGTGTATTAGCTGTAGGCGTTATTTCTATAGTGGTATTGTTTTCCACACCCACTACCATAAACTCCGAAAAATCGCTTGTAGGGTTCTGCTCATAGGAAATAGCATAGTACTCCCGGCCTAGCGTACCGGTTGGCAATACTAAGGTTGCCCCGGAAATATTAAGAGAATAAATATGGGCATAAACTACTACAGGCTCTACGGCGGTAACATGTATGCCTTTGGCTTCTGTAATCTCAGAGCTCCTTATAAAGGCACTGTAGGGGATATTAACGACAGTAACTTTGTTTGGTGCTACAGTATAAGGTGTGGAGAAACCTAATCCCGGAATCTCTACCATACCTGTTGTAGCTACTGTAGATGTAATATAAACGCTCATCTGGGGCAAAACGCTTCCATTACCACGGATGCCATTGATGTGCCCCATAAAGCCGAGCCAGAAATCCTTGCCTTTGTTGGACGTGTTTTGGGCTGATACACTAAAAGATAAAAGGCACAGCAGGCTGAAAGCTATAGCCCGCGCCAACAGGTAACAAGTTGTTTTCAAAGTCATAATAGTCTGGCAGCTTCCTGTAGCAGGCACCGCAATTAATAAATAAACTATAGACTAAGAAGCTGCTTGCTGGCGATAAAAGCCCGAACTATAAAAGCTTTTCAGAATGAAGACAAAGAATACATGCCGTACTCTCCGGGGAAATAAAATATTACTAAAGGAGCATAATGTTTAGCAGTGCCTAACAAAAGCTAAATATAATATATGTAATTTAATATGTTATAACCTTGCACAAATATTTATACTGTCAGTACTATGCTGAAGAAGCAGGCTGTATAGCAGTTTGTAACGATTGATGCCATTGCTGAGCTTGCTTTATACTTTGGCTTCTGATACAGCTGGTCAGTTAACAGGCGCCATGTTACCTATAGATGGCGGTTGATCGGCACAGTAAACACCAATTAAATCTTAAACAAAAGAGGCGGCACTTATCTGGTGCCGCCTCTTTTTATGTTACAGGTTACTTACCTTTCTGATTATTTTAAATTCTGTGCGTCGGTTTTCCTGGTGCATATCCTCAGGGCACGACACGCCATCTTTACATTTGTTAAGTAGCTGTGTTTCGCCGTATCCTTTAGCTACCAGCCTGTTTCTGTCTATACCTTTTAACACCAGGTAATCTACAGCAGCCTGTGCTCTAAGGTCTGACAACATCTGGTTATAGTAATTTGTCTGGCGGCTGTCGGTGTGCGAACTTAATTCGATAACGATAGATGGGTTATCTTTCAGCGTCTGTACCAGTTTATCTAGTTCTACGGCTGCTTGGGCTGTTATCTCATACTTATCCAGGTCGTAGTAGATGTTTTCCAGCACAATTGGCTTGTTAGGTGTGTCGCGGTTAAACACCATCTCCACCATTACAGAATCAGTTGTATTTCGACAGTCCGGCGACACGGTTATAGTTTGTGTCAGGTAATTAGGTTTGGAACCACGAATGGTATACTTACCACCTGCAAACACCGGGAAGGTAAAGTTGCCATCCTTATCAGATTCTATTTCTATTGGCTTAGCATTGCTTCTTTCTTCTGTTATCTGAAGTCTTACGTTGCCTACGGTGAGCTCTTTTTTCTTACCTCTGTTCTGAGGGTCCGGAACAAACTCTATGGTTTTACCTGCAATGGTACAAGGTATACGCTCTTCCACAAACGACAAAATATCATCAAAGCCATCTTCGGCTAACCTGCCCGACGATAACATACCTGTTTTACCGGATGCATCCATTACCAGTCCAAGATCATCATGCGACGTATTGAACGGATATTTCATGTTCTCTACTGTGGTCCAGGCTTTATGTGCACCAACAGCTTTAAACAGGTCCAGCCCGCCCATACCCATATGGCCGTCTGAAGAGAAGTATAAAACACCATCGGCACCTATACTTGGGAAGCTTTCGCGGCCGGTAGTATTTATTTTGTTACCAGCATTTATTGGTTCGCTCCATTCTCCGTTTGGCTGGCGCTCGCTGTAGTATATATCTGTTTCGCCTAAACCTCCCGGCATATCCGATACAAAGTATAGTACGTTACCATCTGTCGTTATTGCCGGATGTCCGATAGAGAACTGGTCTGTGTTATTATACTTAAAAGCTTTTCCCTTCTTCCACTTGTTGCCTTTTTTACTGGCAGTATAAATACCAAGTCTGTTTATGTGCGTACCACCCTCTGCACCCTTAAACCAGCTGGTCGGGTCGCTGTTCTTTTTCACTTCACGGCGAACAGCGCGTGTACGTGTAAAGTATAATGTCTGGTCCTTTTCATGGAATACGCCAGGGCCATTGTGGTAAGCGGTGTTTATAGAAGATGGAAGTGCTGTCGGGTTACTCCAGGTAGTGTCGCTTTTAGCAGGAGCATAATACATTTGTATGTATCCGTTTCCTGTCCAGCCATAACGTTCTACCTGCTCTTTACCTTTCTTCACCAGCCTGTCGGAGGCAAAGTATAACCCATCTTTTGCTTTGAAAGGACTAAAATCAGCACCCTGCGAATTCAGGGTTTTCTCTTTCCATACTTTAAATGGCTTCGGATCCCGTATCCATTCCATGGATGTATCGCAGGAGGCGGCCATACGTTGTGCTAGCACAGCCTGCCCAGGTACTTTATTACTATACTCTAAGAACAGCAGCTTTGCTTTCTCATAGTTCCCGTTCCGCTTCGCTGATTCTGCATATAGGTAATAAGCTGAGGGGTCGGCACCTGCAAACGTAATTACCTGTGCATACCAGAACTCAGCTTCCTTGCTGTTGTTAAGGATGCGGTATATATCGGCAATGCGCTGTACTACGGTTAGGCTTGGTTCTCCCTGGTCTAGTATAGCTTTATACTCATCGAGCGCCAGGCTGAATTCAAATTCGTTAAAGTGCTTATCTGCCTTTTGTAAATCCTGTGCTTTCGCAGTTTGCAAAAAAGTAAGCACCAGGCCTAACAAGATAAGCGCCAGTCGGAGGTTTCGGGTGATGTGGTGGATCATAAGTTACGAGGCGTAATAGTACGTCCGTTTTGTTTTTTAAAGATAGAGTAACCCAAAGATACTTCATGCGATGAAAAATCACGAAGTTTTGTAAGGCTTACATCATAGGAGTAACCAATTCTGAATTTAGGTGTAGCGTATACCTGCGCCAGTATAGCCCATGCGTTTCGTTTTTTAATTTCGCTCATATCCACATCTGTGAACATAGGTACAGCAGTGCGGTAAGAGCCGCCTAACCAAACGCGGTTATACATCAACAGGAAAGCATTCAGGTCCAGGTTTGCCGGTCCTTTAAAATCCTGCTTTATCAGGAAGCTGGGCTTCAGACTTATCCACGGACCAAGATCAAACATGTAACCTGTAGAGAAGAAGTAGTGTCTGCGTGGTGTAGCAATTATAGTATTATCGTCTTTAAAAGGAATCAGGTTTGCTACCGATAAGCCGGCATAGTAACGCTCTGTGTTAAAGAACAAACCTATTTTGGCATCCGGCAATATCTGCGACTCCCGGCCTTCCGGTATAGCTACATCGGGGGTTTCGTCTCCAGGGTTAAGCTTTGTGCCATCCAATACGTACTGCGAAATACCGCCTGCAATACCCAGTGATAATTGTGCTGTACGGCTCAGGTTAATACGTGTAGCGATGTTGGCATAAGCTCCCGTCTGCGATTGAGCGCCGGCCCTATCGTTTATCAGGTGCATTCCCCAACCCATTCTGGCATTGCGCGCCGGGCCATCCACACTGAGCGTTTGGGTGGTTGGTGCTCCTTCTAACCCTGTCCACTGAGAGCGATAGGTGGTATTAATGTTTATAATGTCTTTGCTCCCGGAGTAGGCAGGGTTTATAACAAGCTCATTAAAAATATACTGTGTGTACTGTGGCGCCTGCTGAGCCGAAGCCTGCTGTACAACCAATGCACAGAGCAACACAAGTAAATAGGGTAGTTTTGTTTTCATTTGGTCTATGCTTTTATCTTACAATCATCACGTAACCTTTAAGCATTCTATCTGTGCCGTCGCATAGCTTCACGCGTGCAACATAATAGTAGGTACCCTCTGCCAGGTTATCGCCGGTCCAGTTATTTTTGTAGGATTTTGCTTTGTATACTTCTGTTCCCCATCTGTTCAGGATGGTGATGTCGTTGTCAGGGAATTTCTCGAGGCTCTTGATCACCCAGGTATCGTGTGTACCATCGTTGTTAGGCGAGAAAACATTTGGCACATCAATTATTGTCTCAGCCTTCGATTTATCTGACATGATGGTTGATGGCACGGTGCCGCAGGTTCCGTTATCAGCTACCACGCTAATGGTACCATCTTTTCTGCCTGCATTTACCATGATAATATTTGTGCCTTCACCTGCTACTATTGTCCAACCTTCCGGTAACGACCAATTATAAGAAGTTGCGCCATCAACAGGAGCTACCATATACTTCAGCCCCTCGCAAGGTGAGCTCAGATCCTGTATCTCGCCCATGGCGCCCATCTCATTTACACGCACCTGAATAGCTGCATTTTCGCTGGACCCGCAACCGTTGTTTGCCATTACTTCTACAACTCCTCCGAGCGCACCTGCTGTTACCGTTATCTGGTTTGTGCCCTGCCCTGTTACTATTTTCCAAGTTGCAGGTACTATCCAGGTATAAGAAGATGCATCAGCTACTTCGCTTATCGTATAGGTTACATTTCGTCCGGTACACGCATTTGCAGGACCGTTTATACTTGCCGGCTTAAGTGGTTTGCTTGATACAGGCTGCACCTGTAACTGGCTGAATGTACTCTGGCTACATGCATTTACAGCTTTTACTTTTATAGTACCTGGTGCGCTGGTTACCCCAACTGTTACAGTTGTTGTACCCTGTCCTGCCACCAATGTCCAGCCTAAAGGCAGCTCCCAAGCATATCCTGTAGCGCCAGCAACCGGATCTATACTATAAGTTGTTGTTGGTATCGAACTGCAGGCATCCATAAATCCAGCTATCGGGCCTGGGGCAGGAAGTGGAGTTGGCATTGTTACAGCTAATGTACTGTTAGCACCCTGACCGCACGTATTCGCAGCCATTACTTTTATTTCGCCGCCTGCAGTACCGGCATTTACCGTAATGCTGTTTGTACCCTGACCTGCGGCAATGCTCCAGCCTGCCGGAACTGACCAGGTATAAGATGTTGCGCCAGCTACCGGCGCTACACTATAAACCAGCCCGCTTGTTGTTCCGCATATAGCAGTTGTTCCGGTTATGGTGCCTGCTACCGGTGCGCTGTTTGTTATTGTTACTGTTTTAGTTGATGATGAGCTGCTGTTACCGCAAGAGTTGGTAGCTGTTACCGTTACTTGTCCGCTTGTTGTGCCTGCCTGTACATCTATAGTTGTAGTACCTTGCCCGCCGGTTATTGTCCAGCCCTGCGGTACTGACCAGGTATAGCTAACCGCTCCGCTTACTGCTGCTATACTATACTTTTGAGTGCTACCAGAACATCCGCTTGCGCTACCGGTAATTGTACCCGGACTCGCAGGAATAGCTGTATTTGCTTCAACTGCTTTAGACACCGCTACAAAACCGCAATCATTAGATGCGGTAAGCTTCACGTTACCTGGTGCTGTGCCTGCTTTTACAGTTATGGTAGTTGTGCCTTGCCCTGAAACTATTGTCCAGCCAGTTGGCACCTCCCAGTTATATTTGGTAACACCAGTACCTGCAGGTACTGTAAAAGTAGTATTACTGCCGGCACAAGTAATGGCAGAGCCAGTTATACCAGTTACTCCTGATATAGCACCTGTTATAGATGTTACTGCTACTGTAGAGGCAGGTCCTGTGCCACAACCATTTGTAGCTGTTACACTTATATTGCCTGCCGTTGTTCCTGCTTTTACTACAATTGAATTACCGTTCTGAGAAACAATTGTCCAGCCTGTTGGTACTATCCAGATATAACTGGTTGCTCCTGCCACCGCCGGCACACTGAAGGTTTGCTCTTTACCCACACATGCTGCAGTTGTTCCGGTTATAGTTCCTGGTTTAGCTGGAGCTGATTGTGTAATGACAGTTGTTATCTGCACCGGGCTTGTGTTGCCGCAGGCATTTTTTGCGATAACTGAGATTGTAGTTCCTGTGCTGCCTGCTGATACAGTTATACTTGCAGTACCCTGACCTGATACGATTGTCCAGCCCGGAGCACTCCACTCATAAGAAGTAGCTCCCGTAACCGCAGCTATACTATACGTTAAGTTTGCCTGACCACCGCAAACAGTGGCTGGTCCTGAAATTGCTCCCGGTGTGGCCGGTGCCTCGGTAGATACTTTCACAGCAAGAACTTTTGCCGTGCTGGTGCCGCAGTCGTTGGTAGCCGTTACCGAAATGTTTCCGTTTGTAGCACCTGCTGTTACTTTTATAGTTGTCGTGCCTTGTCCTGAAACTATAGTCCAACCTGCAGGTACCGTCCAGGTATAAGCAGAAACTCCGGCAATAGCAGCTACACTATAAGTAAGGTTGGCCTGTGCTTTACAAACTTCTACAGGACCATTGATTGCTGCCGGTGGATTAGGTAGAGTTACCTGTGGCTGTACGTTTAAAGTGGTAGCCGGGCCTTCGCCGCAAGTTCCTTTGGCCTTTACTGAAATAGTACCTGTGCCTGAGCCCACTTTTACTGAGATGGAGGTGGTGTTCTGTCCTGAAACTATTGTCCAACCAGTAGGCACTGTCCAGGTATAACCAATAGCACCAGCTACCGGATCAATAGTATACGTAGCTGTTTGCGTAGCGCAACCATACGCTGTACCCCTGATAGCTGCAGACGCTGATGGAAGCTGATCTGTAACCTGAACCTGTTTTGTACTGCTACTTGTGTTACCGCAGGCATTCTTTGCAGTTACAGTTATTGTTGTTCCGGCACTCCCTGTTGCAAGTGTAATTTGTGTAGTACCTTGTCCTGAAACTACGGTCCAACCCGGCGCGCTCCACTCATAAGACGTAGCACCTGTTACTGCTGCTATACTATAAGTGATACCTGTCTGGCCGGAACACACTGTAGCAGAACCAGTAATTTCCCCCGGTGAAGCTGGTGCTGCCGTTGAAACAGTAACTGCTTTGGTTTGAGCATCGCTTGTTCCGCAATCGTTGGCAGCTGTTACAGTTACATTGCCGTTGCTGTTACCTGCTTTAACCTTTATAGTTGTTGTGCCTTGACCGCTAACTATTGTCCAGCCAGTTGGAACCGTCCAGGTATAAGTTGTTACACCTGCTATGGCAGCCACACTATAAGTCAGATCTGTTTGTCCTTGGCAAGCTTCTGATGGACCGCTGATTGCAGCAGGTGTTGCTGGTTTTATTACTTGTGGCTGTACATTTAAAGTTGTTGCCGGACCATCTCCACAGTTACCCTTTGCTTTCACAGAGATCGCTCCTGCTTCTGAACTTGCTTTAACGGTTATAGTTGTTGTACCCTGACCACTCTGAATCGTCCATCCTGTCGGCACTGTCCAGGCATAGCTTTGCGCACCTGTAACCGGGTCAATGGAATAAGTCGCAGTAAGATTAGCACAACCATAAGGAGTACCTTTTATGGCAGTTGGAGCTGCTGGAACCGCGTTTGTTACTTGCACTTGCTTTGATGTGCTGCTTGTATTGCCACAGGCATTCTTCGCTGTTACTGTTATAGTTGTACCTGTAGTTGCAGCTGATAAAGTTATACTTGTTGTTCCTTGCCCTGACAAGATGGTCCAGCCTGGAGCAGACCATTCATAAGAAGTTGCTCCCGTAACGGCGGCAATGCTATAAGTTATACCTGCCTGACCGCTACATACAGTTGCAAGTCCTGAAATTGCTCCCGGGGTGGCAGGCGCCTCGGTAGATACTTTCACAGCCAGAGCTTTTGCGGTGCTGGTACCACAGTCGTTGGTTGCCGTTACCGAAATGTTCCCGTTTGTAGCACCTGCTGTTACTTTTATACTTGTCGTACCTTGTCCTGAAACAATTGTCCAGCCAGTTGGCACTGTCCAGGTATAGGAGGTAACTCCCGTAATGGCAGCTACACTATAGGTTATGCCTGTCTGGCCAGCACAAACTTCAGCAGGGCCATTGATTGTGGAAGGAGAAGCAGGCGGAGTTACCTGCGGCTGCACATTCAGCGTGCGGGCAGGGCCTTCGCCGCAAGTTCCTTTGGCCTTTACTGAAATAGTACCTGTGCCTGAGCCTACTTTTACTGTAATGGAAGTCGTGCCCTGACCGCTTTGGATGGTCCAGCCCGCTGGCACTACCCATACATAGCTTTGAGCACCGGCTACCGGATCAATAGTATAAGTGGCCGTCTGTGTAGCGCAACCATACACTGTACCCCTGATTGCTGCCGGTGCTGCAGGTAAACCCTGCGTAACCTGCACATCTTTGGAGCTATTACCGTTAGAACCGCAATCGTTTAAGGCTACTACTGTTATTTTACCGTTTCCGGTGCCAGCTGTTACTGTTATACTTGGTGTATTCTGTCCCGAAACAATTGTCCAACCAACAGGAACTGTCCAGGTATAGCCTTTTGCATTTGGTACGGCATCTATACTATAAACCAATCCTGAAGTACCCATACAAACTATATCTGTGCCTTTAATGGCACCAGGGGCAAGTGGCGGGTTCTCAACGGGTGTAACTGTCAATTTTTGTGCAGTACTCTCACCGCAATCATTAACTGCCTTTACTGTAACATCACCTGCCTGAGAAGTTGGCTTTACAGTGATAGTGGTAGTTCCCTGCCCGCTTAAGATTACCCAGCCGGCAGGTACCGACCAGGTATAGCTGCTGGCATTTGCTACATTGTTAATGCGGTAAGTGGCAGATGCTACTGTAGCACAAACGGCTGAAGGGCCAGTAATGGCCCCGGGTGTAACTGGTATGGTAAGTACTGGTGTAATATTCAGCGTACTTGGTTCACCGTCGCCACACATATTGTAAGCTACTACACTTAGTTGTTTTGTAGTGGCATCGCCATCAGTAGTAACTGTTATAGATGTTCCGTTATCGCTCACCATGGTCCATCCGGCTGGCAATGTCCAGCGGTATCCGGAAGCTCCTGCCACTGGTGCAATGCTATATGTTGTTGCTTTACCAGAACACAATTCCAATGTACCGGAGATAGGCCCTGCCTTTGGCGGAACGTCCTTTACCACTTCTACAGTTAGTCTGCTTGGGGGGCTGGCGCCGCAAATGTTATTAACTGTTACAGATATGGTACCTGAAGAATTTCCAATCTTTACTGTTATCTCTGAAGAATTTCTGTTTCCGGCTGTTATCACCCAATCAGATGGCACTGTCCAGGTATAAGTGGCACCGGCAATCTGCTTTATGTTATAGGTGTTGGTACTGCCCGCACAAACAGCTACCGGCCCCTGAATTTCGCCGGCATCAGAAAGCACAACGCATAGGTCTGCATCAGATTTATTATTAGTCAGGTTTTCGTCTACAGTGGAGCCGGCTACAGTTGCAGTATTTACAATATAACCTGCCATAGTAGCGCGTGCATTTATAGTTAAAGTTTGCACTTCGCCTACTTTCAGCTCATCCAATATCCAAAGGCCAAAAGACGGATCGTATGTTGAGCCGGCTTTGCTTGTTGTGGAAGATACATAGCTCAAACCAGCCGGCAATACATCACGAATCATAACAGATTCATCATCTACCGGGCCCAGGTTCTTTACTTCTATCTTAAAAGTTACAATATCACCTACAGCATACTTCTGAGCTGGCGAGCTGACAACTTTAGCTTTTGTAATGCTAAGATCTGTTGGGAGCGACAGGATGTTATTGCTCAAGTATACAGCATCGTTTATACTCATTACCCTACCAAGTACGGCTGCATCATCACGTACCGTGATGATGTTCTTCGCTACCAGGTTACCTTTCAGGTATGCACCATTACCAATTACAGCATCTTCAGCTACCAGCCAAAGCACATTGTTTACTTTAGCCCCGTTTATAAGCGCTATTGTTACATTATCGTTTACCTGCAGGCCTTTGGTTATCTGAAAGATGAAGGTAGCATTCGGGTTGAAATTGGCATCGAGCACAATAGGACCGGCAATTACAGCTGATCCGTTTATTTTGTAAACTCCTGCAGTAAAGGCCTGATCACTGATAGTATTTGGCAGAACCTGATCAGCGGGTTTTTGAGAGTAGGTTGTATAACTGGCAGAAAGGTCGGAAAGGGCATTAAGTGAAACGGCATCGTTGATATGTGTGGCACCTTTTATACTTCCGGGTGCAAAACCGGTAAGTATAGCACCTGTACCAACGCCAACATCACCCTGAACTACAGTGCTGCCATTGTTAGCCACTTTTTTACTGGCCAGCACGTTAAATGCAGCAGCAGAACCCAAAGAGAGGCCCTGCGCCATAGTGCTGGCAATAACACTGAAGAAGACTGCTGCAAGCAGCAGTACATTCTTTACTAAGCTCCCCATTTAGTAAAAAGTAAATGTTTTACAATAGGACTGATTAAGTTTGCGAATAGATTGTATTTTAACAGCACCTGAAAGCTTCACTTCTCCACTGCTACAGCATCACTTTTACTGCCTTGTTAAGGCAAAGTAGTGCAACAGCTTCTGACCCCAGATGCTTGTTTTCAGAAAGTTACATCCAATTTTCAAATATCGTTCATACACCCGTAATTATATTAAATAAATGCAAGTTTTAGCATCCATTATAACATAACAGCCAAGTTAGCAGGGTACATAGATGTACACTAATATAAGAAAATTATAAATACCACCTAACTCTCTGATAAATAATATTATAAAAATCTTAAAATTTAATGATGATGTAGCTGAAAAAATCAGTGCAATAAATGGAGAGGGTATGATAAACTTTAGCAAATAAAAAGGCGCAACCTGAGCTGCGCCTTACTAAAGCAATTATTTGTAATATAAGGGCATTCTTACCATATCCATTGCGGACAAAGTATACGCCTGTTATTAAGTAATTTAAAACCGACAACTATTTCGTGAGTACCTGCACTTACCTGATTCAGATTAGAGGTAGTGGCATCATAAGAATAGGAAACATCCAGTAGCGGGCTCACATAAACACCCACCATACCAACTACTGCATCGTTATGGCGATAAGCCGCACCTACCCAAAAGCGCTCATCATACAGGGTACGTAAGCTAACATCTATAGAGTTAGGGCTCGGATCAGCCAATTTCAGCATAACAGACGGTATAACATCTATTTTTGAAGTAGGCTCGAAGCGATAACTTGCAGTGGCAAAATAATGGCGCTGCAGCTCCATGGCTGCCCGTTCTTCTTCGGCGGCACTAAAGCTTCCCACATCTTCCAGGAGCTGGGCACCAGCCACGCCAATCGAAAAGTTACGTGAATAAATCCAAAGCCCCAGGTTAAGGTCCACCACATTATTATTCAGGTTACCCCCACCAACCAATGGATCGTTATTATTTCCAAATTCCAGGTCATTGGAATTTATTCTATTATTAATGATGCCTACAGAGGCTCCACCTGATACATTTATAGAGTTTGTTATGGGCAGATGGTAAGCATAAGCAAATGACACTCCTGTACGGCGCAAGGGCCCGGTTTTATCTGTATGAAAAACTGCACCTATACCATGATGCGCGAGTGCTCTGTGGTATTTTGTGCTTCCAAAACCTTTATTTAATGGCGTATGTGCCGTGAGGTAATAGGTAACCGGAGCACCATCCAATCCAACCCACTGCCGCCGGTTGCTTACCCGTATATCAGCATAATCTTCTATACCTGTAATAGCAGGGTTAAGTATAAAGTTGTTGAGCATGTACTGGCTATACTGTGGCCGCTGCTGCGAAAAAGCTGTTTGCGCACAAACCAACATTAAGAACATCAGCAGGTATATGGTTAGCTTTCTCATAATTAACGGATAATGGTAACGTTGCCCGAAATTGGTTTCTCAGCCCTGTTCAGGTAAATCATGTAATAGTAAGTTGCTACCGGCAGGTCTTCACCGTTCAGCGTTCCGTCCCAGGGCGTGCCGTAGCCATTAGACGTATAAACGATATTGCCCCAGCGGTTAAAGATCTCCACACGCACTTCCGGGTAATTCTCAATATTCTCGATCTCCCATACTTCGTTCACGTTATCACGGTTAGGCGTGAAGGCATTCGGTATTTTAATAGCAGGTATAACAGTTATAGTTACTTCATCGGTGGCGGAGCAACCCTCTTCTGTACTTACAGTTACCCTGTAGGTAGTTGTCTCATTTGGTTTTGCTACCGGGTTAGCTACATTCGGGTTGCTTAGGCTCTCGGCAGGCTCCCATACATAAATATCACCACCTGTAGCCCGAAGTTCCACTGTTCTGCCTTGTATAATAGTTACATCAGGACCTGCATCTGCAACAGGATCAACTATACTTACATTTACAGATGTCCGGGTTGCGCTGGAGCAACCATTTGTGTTAACTGCCTCTACATAGTAGGTTGTTGGCTGGGTTAAATTTGGTGTCTTGAAAACAGCCCCCTCAAATACCGGCTCGCCGCCTGTTGCATCTGTAAACCATTGGTAAATACTGCCAGTAGCACTTTGCACAGTTAGTGTCGCTGATCCGCCCGGGCAGGTGGTAGCATCACGCACAGTCAGTATTGGCGGAGATGGCCTTGGGTTTACAGTTACAAGTATAGGCTCTGAAGTTGTTTCACAACCCTGAGAGTCTACTATTCTCCTGAACCATGTATTTTGTGTAAGTGCCTGCGGCGTATAGTTGGGAGATGTATTTGTTCCGGCAGCCGACCCAAAACCACTGTCCGGGCCGGTAATGCTGCTCTGCCACAAATAAGTATAAGTACCATTGCCACCCGTAGGAACTGATCCGGTCAGGGTTTCAGGAACATCGCCAGCACAGATTGTTTGTGGCGCACTGATACTGTTATTGGCGACTCCCTGGTTAACCGTGATAAGTATAGCCTCACTTACATTAGCCTCACAACCTTCGGAAGTTACTGTCCGCCTGAACCAGGTGTTTACCTTCAGGTTGCCCGGTGTATAGCTTTGTCCGTTGTTGGTACCAGCAGCAGGAGAGAAGCCACCGGTAGCACTCGTAATACTGCTTTCCCATAAGTAGGTATAAGGTCCTGATCCACCTGTTGGGGCTGACCCTGTTAGTGGCTCCGGAGTGGTTCCGACGCAAATTGTCTGGGCGGCCGCAATTGTGTTATTATCCAGTTGAGGTACAAGATCGATCATTACCGGCTCCGAAATAACTACGCAGCCCGCCGATGTTACTACCCTTCTGAACCATGATGCCTGCGTAAGTACACCCGGGCTGTAATTCTCGCTGGTATTGTCGCCAGGCGCATCTACAAAGCCTGTACCCGGACCTTCGGTACTCACCTGCCACTTAAATTCGTAAATAGCCCCATCACCACCTGTAACACGCGACCCTACTAATGTTTCGGGTTGTTGCCCTTCGCAAATATCCTGAGACGCTGAAATAGTATTGTTCTGAATTTTAGGAACTGCATTTACCAGCACAGCATTACTTGTATCTGGGGAGCAACTGGCAACTGTTATTAACCTCCGGAACCAAGTGCGCTGGTTTAGTGGCTGTGGTGTATAGTTTATATCATTGTTTACACCTGCAGCCGGGGCAAAACCTGCATCTGGCCCAGATGTACTGCTCAGCCAGGTATAAATATAACCACCACCCGTACCACCTGTAGGAGTATTACCAGTTAGCGGAGCAGGTGCATCACCTTGGCAAAGGCTTTGATCGCCCTGAATGATATTGTTTGCCAACGGTGGCACTACAGTTACTTTTACAGGCACCCGCGCGCTCGGGCAATCATTATCGCCTATAGTTTCTACACTAAAGTCAGTAGTTTGGGTGATGCCTGTTGTCGTATAACTTGGGCCCGTGAGCAGCAGCGTACCTTGTGCATCATAAAAATTATAGTTACCGCCCGGGCCTGTAGGTGTTAAGGTTACAGAATCGCCGCTACATACTGTTACGTCCTGTATAGTAGGGGCTTCAGGTATAGGCAGTACTGTTACTTTTTGCACTGTGGTAAATAACCCGGAGAGCTCTGCCGATGAACCGCACTCGTTCTCGACGACGAGCGTGACCTCATGCTCCCCTTCTTCTGTAAATCGTATGGTCTGGTTTTGTCCGCTTAATGTACGTGTAGCTCCTGTAGGGCTGGTAACTGTCCAGACGGCACTCCTGATCTTGCCTAAGTTAGGATCTACAAATACGTTACCCGTACCCGGTATTACACCCGTAGTATACTTAAAATCGATTGGCCCACAGGAAACAGTATCCGGCGGGAGTTGCACCTGCGGGAAACCAACTATAACTGACTGGGAAGTGGTATCGTCGTCGCAGCCGTTGGCTACAATTAATTCTATCTGGTAAATACCACTCTCCGTGAAGAGCAACGATAACGTATCCTGGTCAAGGCCGCCATATTCTATCGTAAATCCTGTCTGGGGTTCTATCGACCATTTGTAGCTTAGGCCGCCACCCGTGGAGCTATCGCCAAGCGCAACTATAACCGGCAAACACGACGATGGTGTAGATGCTGGCTGCTTGTTATAGGTAAAATTGGCCTTGGGCTCTTTACTTACACTATAAGTAGTATCAAACACAAACTCGCAGCCATTACTAGCCACAGCCCTGATCGAGACTGGAAAATCACCTAACTTGGTATAAGGGTTTGGGTTTTTGATCGGGAATTCGTTTCGGGTATACTGTACGTCCGGTCCGCCATCGCCCCAGTTTACTATATAGGTTCTGATATCAGACAAGTATGGCTCTATAGTTTTGTTCTCAATGTGAGCAAATACCTTTATCTCATTATCCTCTACTGTGTCAGGCAAACAGGTCTGGAAACCAGAGGTATCCGCAAAAGCAGCTTCCGGCATTCTTCTTACTCTTACCTGCTGCGTAACCGTATCGGACTGGCACCCCTGCGCGCTGGTAGCAATTACTTTTACATTATAGTTGGCAATGTTTATACCTTTATCGGTATAGGTATGGCCTACGGAATCTCCTTTGGCAGTGCTTCCATCCCCGAATAACCATGTGTAAAAAATATCGGGTTGAGGTGCGTTTACCTGAAAGGCAAGTGGGGTACCGGCACATTGCGCAGTAGTAGGGGTTACTAAAAAGCTGGGATTGGCCGGCCTTGGAGACACAGTTATCTGGAAGGGAGCAGAAGTGGTAGTTTGACAGGTGGCCCCAGAGACCTGAACTGTATAATCTCCGTCTATACTTGCTGATATGGTAGCTCCGGTTGCCCCGGTTATAGGTGCCCCGTTTAAAAACCATTGCCACGCCGAAATCTGGTTTGATGATTCAGCCCGCAACGTAACAGACTCTCCCTGGCAAAGCGACGAGGATCCCTCTGCATCTATCGTTACCTGGCAAGAAGGTGTTGTTTGAGCAGCTGCAACGTGTGTAAGCAACATGCACAGTATCAGGAAAGGCCAGTAAATGTGCTTTAATAAAAGTAAGCGCATCAAGTCAGTTTTAAAGGGTGAACTACCAGCTACACCATTACTCTTGCTATAGTTAGCCACCGCCAGAGTATATTTCTCCAAGCAATAATTCGGCACATAGCAACAGGCTGGGCTACAGGATCTTCTGTTTGGTAGGGAAATCAGAAATTATAGCGTCAGTTAAGCTTAGTGCTGTACACTTGGCACCAGTTTTAGCTGCTGGCTACAGGTGTACAACCGCACCTACCTTTATTGGAAAAAACAATAAAAGGTTGCGCAACAGCTTTGATATTTACAAAACGTACTTAAAATCCGCCAAGTATGGATAAGCAGGTATAAAAAAACCAGGCGTACAGCATATAAACGCAAAAAGGCCCTGCAGGTTAGCTGCAGGGCCTTCGTTAAGTATAAATTATTGTGGTTATTTTGTCAGGAGCACTTTACGTACTACACGCACCTTTTTAGCCTGAAGCTGCACCAGGTAAAAGCCAGCCGGTAATCTGCTCAGATTTACTTCCATACTTTCCTGCATTACTGGCACTGAAGCACGATAAACCACGCTGCCTATCATGTTCGTAATAACTACTTCTGTGTGCTGTAATGGCTCTGCCGTGTAGATACTGAACTTGCCCGGAGCCGGGTTTGGCACCACTACTATGCCTGACGCAAGTTCGTCTTCGATAGCAGTAGGCTGCAAAACAGCCTGGAACACATCAGAAGAAACAGAATAACACGCTGAGCCATTATGTGCGCGTACCTTATAATTGCCACTCTCGGTTATAGTTATAGTTTTTTCAGTGGCATTAGCTACAACTTCACCGTCTTTAGTCCACTCGTAAACTGCACCAGCTATACTTGCTGTTAACTGATTCCCCTTTTGGGTAACAACCGGTTTATCCGGAACTGCATTAACTGTAACTGCCAGGGTAGCAGGCGCGCTTTGTCCACAGTTGTTTGCTACCGCTAAGCTTACTTCACCGGATGCATCCGTAACTCTTACACTGATCTGAGCAGTGCCTACCCCAGACAAGATGCTCCAGGTTGGCGGTACATTCCAACTGTAATCTGTAGCGTTAACCTGCCCGGTAGCAACGAAAGTAACTGTTTCGCCGGCGCAAATAGTAGCAGGGCCAGTTATAGTTGCTGCAGCCGGAGTGCCTACCGTTACTGTTACTTTGGTGCGGGCACTTGTAGCACCAGCTGCGTTAACAGCTTCTACATAATATAGGGTTGAAGCAGTAAGTGGTGATGTTGTAAAGGTCGCTCCGGTTGCCAGGGATGTAGTTCCGGTTTCAGCATCATACCATTTGTAAGTCATTTCAGCATCTGGGTTGGCTACTTGCAGCGTAGCTGACTCGCCAGCGCATATAGCTATACTTGCTGCTGTTGGTGGCGTAATGGCTTGCACAGTAACCGTTACATCATCTGTAGAAGTACAGCCATCTTTAGTTGCTGTAACCGTGTATACATAAGTACCCGGCGTTGTAAGCGTCAGCGTAGGGTTAGCTGCTGTAGCATCAGATAAGCCAGCAGCCGGAAACCAGCTGTAAGTATAACCTGTTTCCGCTACAGCGCCTATAGTTACCGATTGCCCTGAATAAATGGTTTTGTTTTCGCCGGCATGGCCTTCCAATACATTCTCATCACAATCTGTTGAAGTTGTAGCAGAATAAAGTGCCACATCTTCTATGTTCCATACTTCATTTGATGAATTGTTTTTGATACCAATCTTTGCTTTTACAGAAGTGGTACCGTTTGGTATAGTTACCCGAAGTATAGAAGGTGCCTTATCTACAGCCAATACGTTAGGCGAAGTTAGTTTCTCTGTAAAAACTTTCTCAGCGAGAGTGCCTGCTGCTGTAGTTATAGTTGCCGTACCATCCATGCCATAACGGATGTTATTATCGCTGGCATTTCCGGTAATTTTAATTTCTGGTGTAGCTGAAAAATCAGCGCCATTTAGCGCCACATATACTTCCAGGTAATCTCCGGTATCAAAACCATTGCCTGTTGTAACTGAAACAGAAGAGTTATAAAGCTCTAAGTATACATCCTGCTTGCCCGCCACATTTACATCAGCAAACATCACTTCTTTTGTGGCATTAGATACCTGCAAACTTGCTCCTGTTCTGACACGCTGACCATCCGGTAAACCAGTATTTGTTGTTGAATTACTAAAGCCTGATGTAACTACCCAGCCATCGTTGGCAGTTCCATTAAAATCCTGCATTACCAATACATTACCGTTACCTGTTGGTGGCGTATTAGCTGCTGTTGTAGTTACAGCTAAAGCTGGAGCTGTAGTCGCGTACTGGTTGCCATTGGAGCACATTTCGTATACCTGCACAAAGTATAAACTGCCTGTCTGTAAGCCTATAACTGTTACTTCGCTGCCGGTGCCGCTGTAAAGCAGTTTGCTTCCGTCGGTTAGTGTAGCTGCCGAAGTATAGCTTGCTGCTGCACCATTATAAACTGTACCAGCCTGCGGAACAAACGTTGGGGCTTCATCTTTACGGATCACTACAATTCTGCCATCGCCGGTGCCATTTGTCCAGGTCAGGTTAAAACCGGTTTGGGTAATGTTTGCTGAAGTTAAGCCTACTACAGCAGTTGGCACTCCTGCACAGGCATAATCCGGGGTAGTAGCTGATATAGCCGGTGCAGCTGTTGTATTGTAAGTATTACCTGTTGAGCAAGACTCAAATGCCTGCATGTAATATACTGTGTTAGCTTTAAGGCCAGTTATAGTTACGCTGCTACCACTGTTATAGTAAACGATACGCTGCCCGTTTCCCTGGTCAGTTGCTGCGCTGAAATCAGCATTGATACCACTGTAGGCACCGGATGGAGTAAAAGCTACAGGACTGGCTTCTTTTACAACTATAAGCCTTCTGTCTCCGGAGCCGTTTGTCCAGTTAAGCGTCAGGGATGTTGTAGTTCTCTGAGAAATAGAAAGGTTTGCTACCTGAGTAGCAGGAGAGCAGTTTACTGGTGTCAGGTTCCAGGCTTTTGCTACCAGTTCCGGGTAATCAATGTAGGGGTTAAGGTTACCCTGGGCAACTTCAACACGGCGGTTACGCTCACGTTCACGGTCGTCAACTGGGTCTTTAATATGCCATTGGTAAAGTGTATTAATATCTCCGATGCGGCTTATACTTCCGGCTTGCGAAGGATACATAGTGTAGAAGTAGAATACAGAGCGGGCCAAATTTCCTTTATGGTCTTCCCGGGGTTCGAACTGGGTGTTGGTGTCTTCACTGTATTCGTCGATGTTTGTTGTTGGAATTGTAGTTTGTGAGCTATTGCCACGTATCCATTTTGTGGTCTGGTTATCTGATATTTCAGCAAAAGGATCACTGCCACGGTCGCTGTTCCACTGGATTACTGTTGGGTACAGGTGATGAATATCTGATACCATAGGTTCGTTACTACTAAACCATGACTGCGGAATAGTGTGCTCGCAGTTTATATTAGCCATGGTCGTAGACGTATTCGTTTCGCTGTAGGGCTTACTTTCCTGATAGCCAGAATACACACAGCTAACGAGGCTGCTATAGTTATCAATGTAATTATACATCTTTCCGCGTGCGGTACTATAGCTTAATGTTCTGTGTTTGCTATCGTACCAGTTGGTGCGTAACCAGGTTTTTAATTCTTCGCCGGAGAGATTGGTAGGCGGGGCTGTTTGTGCCGCAAGTTGCAGCGTAGCAGACAGTAAAATACTGAAAGCGAGTAAAATTCTCTTCATGAAAAGTAACTGAGGTTGATGCCGCAAAGGTACTTTATTAAAGAAAATTTATTGCTGCGCAGACATGGTAAGATACAGCTAACTTTCTGTACCCTGCTAAGTTTTATCGTGATAATCAGCATTTTATACTTTGCCAGCACAAACTATAGCAACCCAAAAAACCCAACCCACTTCTGGATCAGGCTTCTCTTCAGGTAAACCCAAAGCTAGATTGACAGGACTCTCCCCTCAATGGGATCTAAGGCTTTAAAAGTGGATTCCTTGAAAACACTTCAGCTTTGCCCTGTTTCTGTTTTATGTTGCATCAGCTCGCGCTCATAGTATACCTGGTCTTTGCCCAGGGGCTGAGCAGGATCTGTACAATAGTAAATGCGTTTTGCATAACGCCTTACAGTCAAACTACGGGCAGGAGCCTCTTTGGCAAATACAGTTGCCCCTTCCGGATATTTATTTTCCATTAATATTGATTTAGTTAGCGTTTGACTTATTGGTTGCTTTGGCCGCTTTTTTTGCCTGGCTGTCTGCTTCAGTACGATTGCGTTGCGCTTTCGCTTCCATTCGGGCAGCACGTTTGGCCTGCTTGGCTGCATAAGATGCTTCCTTATCTATTCGCTTAGCTTCTTTGGCATTTGCAGCTGCAATTTTAGCGTCCGCTTTAGTATCTTTTTTTAAGTCTTTAGCATCACTCAGGCGGAGTTCGTCAGCTAATGCTTTTTCTTTAGCTACTTCCTGTGCCTGCTTTTGCTCTTCTTTGGTAGGTGCGTTCTGGGCGAAGGTATTTGTTATAGTTAATAAAAGGAAACTGGTCAACAGGGAGATGATAATGGTTTTATAGGTCATGATTAGCAGGAAAAGGTATATTCTATTATCCTACTTAAGTATACGGCATAATTAGTTAATAAAAGCATAAGTTATTGGTTATAAATAACTTATTTTAACAAACAAGCTAACCAGCACTGCAGAGGCATTTAATCAATAGATGTATTTTTAAAAATAGTAATATTTACCAGGCTTATCAGACTCTACAATATAGTATTTGTCATTTTGAACCTGAGTTAGAAATATATCTCAGCTTTTAGTTTACAAGACCTAGCAGCGTGCGCAGCTTCTGCTAGTGTCTGGGTTCTATAGTTGCTATTCTCTTCAACTTGAACCAAGCTATACTTTCGTAGTTACTCTTCATCCTGGGAGCTTTAATTACCTTTAGTTCTATAGCTAGCTTTGGTGCCCTCACGGCCGGGAGGCTTCGTCTTCGGGCATCGAGCGGTGCAAATCTCTTTTGCTCGTTCCTCGCAATGCCTTTTCGGCACCAGATATTTACAAGGCGCTCAACCCGAAGACTGTGATCTTTCTCATAGCTAACACTATCCTATACTATGAACCGATAAGCTTCGGGTTTGATCGTGGTTGTAGTTTCGTAGGGACAGGTCGCGACCTGCCCGCTCTTGGACTGTAACTATAGCTGCCTAATTTTTAGTACCGAACTGGGATACAGTGTACTACAGTTGGAAGTAAAACTGGCCACCGATTTGGTCACTTGTAAAGCAAAAAGGCTTGTAGAAGTTATCTACAAGCCTTTTTGTTCATTTTAGGTAGCGGGAACAGGACTTTTTTAATAAAACTTACTTTCCACTCATTACCCTTAATTACCTTTTCTTCAGCATTTTGCAGTCATCACAAAGAAAGCAAAAACAAAGAAGGAAAAGGTATGAAAGGATTTTTGGGCACCTTTTGGTCACCTATTTCTAGCTTCCAATCACAACTGTAGGTTTATCGTAAAAATATAATTTTAACTTTAAACCACATTAAAATGAAAACTCCAAAAGTAATTTTCTGGCTTAAGAAAAGTAAGAACGATGAAGGTTCTGCGCTAATCATGGTCAATTTCTCCTACAATGGGAACAGGCTTAAAATGTCTACAGGCCTAACCCTTAAAGCCTCATGCTGGAATGACGAAATGAAACTACCTAAAGTAAGTTTTGCGGACTACTCTCATTTCAAAGGCAAACTATATGAAATAGAAGAGAAAATTTTAAGCGTTTACAAAGAGTTTATTGACAAAGGCATTATACCAGAGCCTGACTCCATTAAAGGCCATGTTCAGGATAAGGGCAGCCTTATACATGAAACCGACATTAAAAGCATACATGCACTCTTCTCAGATTTTACAAATGAAAAGCGGCTTGAGGTCAAGGAGTTAACTGTAAAAAAGTATGTCACGCTACAAAAAGTGCTTTTAAAAGAATACGAAGACACCTATAAGTGTTCTCTTTGCTTTGACAACATGGACTCTTTATTTGAAAAACGGTTTAAGTATTTTTTAACCAGTGTGAAAGAGCAAACCAATAATACTGTAAGTAAATACATGGACTGCCTTAAGGTATTCCTAAAGTGGGCATACAAAAAAGGACTACATAAGAACCAGCATTTTACAGAATTTACTTCAAAGCGCTTTAAAACAAAAGTTATCTCGCTAACACCTGAAGAGTTTAAGAAAATCCTACACCTTAACCTTGCAGATAATCCGAAACTTCAACGTGTACGAGATTGGTTTTGCTTTCAGTGCTTGACAGGCCAACGGTTTTCAGACATTGCTAACCTTAAGTGGCAAAACATAGTGACTAACAGCGAAGGTAGGCCTGAATGGCACCTGTACCAAATCAAAGGCAATAAGCCTGAAGTTGTAGAGATTACATTAGTTGCACCTGCTGTTAACATACTTCAAAAAATGAAAACAAAAGAGAAGTCTGAACATGTTTTCCCAACTATTACCAACCAAAAATTTAACACATACATAAAAGACGTATGCAAACTGGCGGGCATTTGTGGGTTCATAAACTATGTTACTTATAGCGGCAAGAAAGCTGTGGATTTATCAGGGCCAAAGTATTCTTTCATATCAAGCCATACAGCCAGAAAAACTTTTGTAACTATCTCGCATATCCATGGCAACATGTCTAAAGAGTCAATAAGGGCTATTACAGGACATGCTAATGACAAAATGCTGAACTTCTACATTGGCGAAGACAACAAACATGTTGCTAAGGAAATGGATAGAGTTTGGGCTAACGTCTAAAAACTTCGACCAACGCTGTACGTATATTTTCCACTGTAAGGCAAACTGACACTTAAACTCAAAGTCAGATAGTAGGGCAACAGACTCTACGTGTCAAACTCCTTATGGCTGTTTATGCAGCCAGTTACTAATTCTTGGTAAGACAAACTATTGCTTAAACTCAAAGTTAGATAGCGGGAAACACCTGCGTGATAAGTGTCTTTAAGGTCAGCATATGACCAAGTAGTAAATTTTAGCTATTTAAAAATTAAAGACATGTTTGACAAAACTAACTTTGGGTCTATGACTCTCGCAGACTTTATACGTGCTGTACATTCCCACATTTTTCCAGTTATTGACAAGTACCTGAACGGCAAGTTAGCCGAAATCGCAAAGCACGATTGCGTACAAGCAGAAAAACCTCTTACAACGAAACAAGCTTGTAAACACTTAGACATTAGCAAACCTGCTCTTATGCAACTTGTAAGAGCAAAGACAATTCGCAGGTACAAAATAAAAGGCTTAAGGGGATACCGTTACTTCGCTTCCGAACTTAATATGGCGTTTGAAGAAGGCCAAAACTTTTAAATTTAAAAAGTAAGGAGGTAGAGAATGAAAGTGTTCATTCCAGCGGAGTTGGATGTGAATAAGTTAATACAACGGAAGCCACCTGTAGAGGTCAAGAACTTCAGTAAAGACAAGCTACTGTACATCGTTGGTTCGATAGCATACATGCAGACCTACAGGCATGACCTGAAAATAGGTGGGGAATACGTGCCTGTCAGTTCTGCCTACCTACAGAACGATGCGGGAATAAGAAACTACAACGCGTACCTGAAGTACCTTGTGGACGCGGGTGTGCTTAAAGCCATAAACTTTGTGCAGGGCCAGCACTCCACGCTGTACACGCTGCTTGCGCCGTACAACAGGAAGACAAAGGCGGTGACGCTCACAGACAAAAAGTTTATCAAGTCACTTGAAAGGGACACGCGCAAGGACGAGGCCATTAAACAATTTAAGAACCTGTGGAAATGGTTTGCACACGGCAACCTTAAAATTGACAGAGAAAAGGCCCTGGAGCATTTGCACAAAACATACCCGCTCAACATGACAGAAGAGCAAAAGTCTATTTTCCTGGGCGACGAATATTGGCCTGAAGAAGACCTGTCTGCGAAACATCACCGCATGGCGCGCATCATTGAAACCGTGCATGAGGGTGACCCTGAAAAACTCCCTTTCGTCGTTGACCAGACCGCAGGCAGGCTGCACACAGTCCTGACCAGCATGAACAGGGAGTTCAGGCGGTTTCTAACCTACGGCGGCAAACAATTAGCCAGCGTGGATGTGAAGTGCTGCCAACCATATCTGACGTTGCTTCTGTTTAATTCTAACTTCTACAAAGTCAAAACAAGGGGCTTGCCTGCGGAAGAGCAAAAAATTTTAAAGGACTTGTTTAATGACGTAGGCGCAGGACAAATTTCTATGTCTTCATTGTCTTGTTCTTCTCTCTTGGGTGAACTTGTACTGTCCCTTATGTCTCTCCAGAGCAATGAACACGTCTCTGTCTCTGTCTTTCCTAATATCTCTACTCTTTCTTCTTCTATTACTTTAGTAAAAGAGATACAGGAAGGTATAGAAAAGGGCCTTTATGAGGACGTAGGGCGGTATTTTCAAGATATTTTAGTGAAGGACTTTTACACAGAACTAAGCAACGCGTTCAACAGGGAATACGACGATAACACGACCCGTGAAGACATAAAGGAAATGTGGAGCATGGTTGCATTTGGCAAAATACGGGCGGCCAAGCACGCCTCTACACCTGACTTCTATAGGTTGTTTGCACAACGCTACCCAACTGTGCTGAAGTTATATGACACGATTAAAGCGGAGAAGCACCAGAACCTTGCATACCTCTTGCAACAGATAGAAGCGCACATCGTCCTGAAGGTTGCTAGTAAGCGCATCACAAAACTTAAGCCACGTGTGCCGCTTTTTTCCATTCACGACAGCCTTGTAACGACGGTAAGGCATGCGGAGTTTGTGCGGTCTGTTATGGAAGAAGCACTGCACAAGCTGGTAGGGTACAGGCCAAAATTAAAGGTGGAGTGGTGGTGAATTTTGGCTTTACATCAAAGGACTAAGCAGTCTACTTTAAGGCTATTAGAGACGTTATAGGACACGTTTGAGCATAAGACACAGGCGCATACATTAAGCGCTAAAAAGCGCATAAAATGACTTAAAATGACTTAAAATGGCCTTATTACTTGTCTTCCAACATAAGAAGGCCAGCTTCAATTATTTCACTTAATGTGTACTTCTTTTCAACTTTCTCCAAAATTTCAATAGTACTGTCTTCAAGAACAACGAAAACAGCATTAGACTCATTGGATTTAGAAGGAATGTTTTTAAGTCTTGCAGTAACAGAACATTTTTCATCCTTACATCGCGCTCTTCGAGCCCATTCAATATCCATTATCACAGAACTATATTCGCAACTTAAAGGAAAGCAGTCGTCAACTTTGTAGCCATACTTATTCCCCGCTGGCTGAATGTTATGTAGGGGGTCGAGTAGTACTATGTAAAATAGTGTGTCATCTTCATTCCAAAACCCAACTACTCTGCCAAACCCCTTTGATACCTGAAATTGAAACAAGGGGTATTCTACGTCATTTTCTAAGTATTCCTTCTTTAGCCATGTTAAATCAGAGCGCTGAATAGGAACATTACGATGTTCCCAATCAATGGGGTGGTATCTATAGTCTGATTTTAATTTTTTATCCTTAAAAAGTGCTTCCTTCTCCTTATTACACAAATCCTTCAATCGCTCAAGAAGAGATACAAACCAGTTATTTCTAACTCTGTCAACCCCAAAATACGGAATTTGATTGAAGTACTTAAAAGAAAAAGCCCAATTATCGGGCTTTTGAAGTTGTTGTGGTATTACAGGACGTTTCTCTTGTTGAGGAGTTAACCCAACTACAGGAGTTTTTGCCATTTTATTGTAGTCTTGCTCTATAATAGTCGCCCATTAACTCATTATTGATTACTATTTCACACCTTTGTGAAGGAGAATAGCCTTTTCTTGCATCTATCCAAGGCTCTTCTTGATGTGTCATATATTCTAATTGGGTACCTGAAAACTTCCCATAATTCTCTAAAATGACATCAACGTGTTTTCTTGACTCCTCGTCAATGTTCTGAAAACAGTTTTCATCTAGTAAATCAGCTAAATGAATTTCCGAATATAAGCCTTTTGAATCTTTGAATCTATCATAGATTTCACGGTTAACTGGACCATGAATCCATGCTTGAAAATCTCCTTCAAATAATTTTTCTTTATTAAAAGCTAAATGCCAAGCTTGTACATAATACAGCAACTTCTGTAACCTAAGATTGGTCAAAAAGTCTTCTCCTTCCGATTTTAATCGTAAGATAACATAATCACAAATCGTATTTATGTTGTACATATCTTGCTATTGCCTTAAAATATTGGATTTATCCGTTATTATTACAAATATAAGTACTATTTACGCGAATTTGTTCAAATTAGATGAAATAGTTTAAATAATGTGCGGCAGATACACAGTACAGCCAAGAGCAACTAAAGGCAAATCCAAGGCAGCAAAACTGATTGAAAAGCACCTGAAGGAAGCGCATTACAACGCGGCTCCAAGCCAAACCTTGCCCGTAATAACAGAACAGCAACAAGATAAGCTTCAGTTCTTCTCGTGGGGCTTACAGCCCTTCTGGGCGAAGGACGCAAAGGCTGTTAAACGCTCTATAAACGCCCGGGCAGAGACTCTGACAGAGAAACCTTCCTTTCGTAAGTTATTGCAGTCAAAGCGCTGTTTGGTGCCTGCTGACGGGTTCTTTGAATGGCAGGTAACAGGACATGATAAGCTGCCTTATCGAATCATGTTGAAGAACGAAGAACTGTTTACGTTCGCGGGGCTGTGGGACGAGTGGGCAGACAAGAGTACTGGTGAAGTACTGCACACGTTCACCATTATTACGACAGAGGCAAATGACGTGGTTAAGCCGATACATGACCGCATGCCTGTCATTTTATCGCCAGAAGCAGAAGAACTATGGCTGGACGAGAATGAGACGCAGGAAGAACTGTTGTCCTTACTGGTTCCGTTTAGGGCGCAAGACATGAAAGCTTATCCTGTATCTCCGCTTGTGAACTCGCCAATGAATAATGTTCCTGAAGTTTTAAACTCGCTTTAAACACCCTACAAAACCGTTTAAGCCGCCCTAAGACACTTTTGTACACATAATCCATTTCAATTAATGGACTGTAGTAAAGAGTGCTTAAAACGGCTTAAAATACTTTTTATAATTACTATTAACTACATGCTTTAATCAAAGCAGCAATCAATATAAAAGGGAGAATGATTTGCAAGATGGTAATAAAGATACTGAACCCTGCAGCGGCTCCCATTGCAGCGCCTTCCGCAGCATTATCTTTGCCACCCTTCCCCATACCATAGGCCATGCCAATAACCCCTCCTAAAATAATAAGCACTATAAGCCAAAAGAACATAATTATAAAAGTTTAGTTTTCATTATAAATATAATGAAATACTAATATTAAAATAAATTCATATCCTTTTTTTATGAAAAATAACCTATTGAATATTCAACCTGTATTTCTCTAAACATAATATTTTAATTCTTACAAGCTATTGTACCTCTCTTTTCCAATTCCACTTCAGCGTCCTTCTCCTGGGCAATTTCAATAATCTTATTCACGCTCCAGTAAAGCACCAGCAAAAAGCCGCCGTAGATGATGACGCGGACAAGGTTTTGTCGGAAGAACTTTTGGCGGGGTGTTAGTAGCCTGTTTTTTTGGAGAACCTACGTATTCCTTCTTCCATTTTGCCACCGTTGGCATAGTAGAAAGCGGCACAGGCTATGTTTACTTCCAGTAAAAACTCGTCGTAACTTTCGGCTTCGTCTAAATCGCTGTTCAGAAAATAGTTTGTCAGGCTTTGCCCATCTAGCTTATCCAAGTCATCTTTTGCCCAACGCTCCTTTGCCCACTCCAGCCACTTTGATTCTGGCAAGTGTTTTATTTGCGCGTCACACCACGCATTTGCCAACCGCTCCACTTCTCCTGTGGTTGGCTGGTTAAAATCATTAAATAGCTTCATGTAGGCAGGGCAAGTTAAAGTACTTTGGAAAGTATAAAAGGTGGCTGTTTCTTTTCAGGATTTCCTTTTGAAATATAGTTTAAGGTTGGGTCTAAGCTGGCTTCATGGTCTTTTTGCAGGTTGTACCTGTATTGTCTGTCAGCAAGATAAAAAAGCAGTCCAATGAAGTTTTGTGCGTCTGCCAGCACTTCGTTCTTGTTTCTGTCTTTGTAAAGCACAAAAGAATCTTTTACCTGCTCCAGTATAGCACCATCTTGGACTACTTGCTGGAAAAGAGCGGAAGTATAAGGCATTGGTTCGCCGTGGCTTGTGTTCTCTTCAAAGTATAGAAAGCCGTTGTCAACTCTGACTTTCATATTAATGGCCTTTATCTGAAGGTGATGCTCGTCGTCTGGATGATTTTTAAATTTAAAATTCATTTCCTGCGCCTTATCCTGCATTGCCCGCTTGTAGAGCATGTGCACGCTGCTAACGGTAAAGGGCTGGTCACGGGTGGTTTTGTATTCGGCTCTGTTAAGCAGGTCAACTATTTCCCTGAAAGTTTTACCGTCTTTGCGGTACATAAGGATAAGGTTAGCAGCCTGCCTGTTCTCCTTGCTGGCTGAAGCTTCATTACGGCGCGCCTTCACTGCTTTCTCCAGTGCGTGTGGCTGTGGGCGTGCTGGACTTCCAAGTCTGTGTCCTGCGGCTTTCTTTGCCGCCAGCGCTGCCTTAGTACGTTCGCTTATTTTCAGCAGTTCTTCTTCATGCAATGCAGTCTTCAGCTTAATAATAAGCGGTGAATCGTTGGGTGAATCTGCACACACGAAATCCAATTTGGAAGCCAGCAGGAAGTCCATAAGCAAACTATAGCGGGTTAGGCGAGAAGCTTCTTTTACTACCAGCGTGGCGTTATGCTTTAGGCAGAAATCAATAGCAGCCTGTAGTATGGGGCGCTTCCGTAACAGCTTAGCGGTAGTCAAGTTATTGCTGGTCGAAATGCGGTCTTTGCCTGCGCCACCAGAAACAACTTCCGTAAAGGTCTCTATTATTTCACCACCTAATAACAACACATAACTTTCTACAGCGAACTTCTGCGCGTCCAGTCCAAGTCCGCTCTGGTTCTGCTTCTCTGTACTTACCCTGTATAGTGCTACAAACTTTTTCATGTCACCTTCTTCGTATATTCAAAGGTAACTATGTTTGTTCAATTTCCAATACGTTCGTTGTAGAAACTGAACGAAACTAAACACTTCACTTAACAGCCGTATATTTCGGGCATGGAAAAGCCAGAGACATGGTACGAATGGGTAATGTACATCGTCATTGCTGTGCCGCTGGGCATTGCTCCTCTGGTGATTGCTGCATATCGTCAATTAAAAGAGCAGTATTTACGGGATAGGCGCAGGAGGCGCTGGTAAGAAGTGTAAATCTGGGGCTGGCCGTATTTATCCCTGTTTTCTTGAGCGGCAAGTTGCCAGTATGCTTTACCTTGGAAATATAAAGTATTCATCGTGCTCATCCATAAAATGAAAAGTTTTGTTTTTGACTAATTCCACATCCTTGCACAAGTTATGGTGCAGGTGGCGGATGATGTATGATTTTGTGCTTAGCTTATTCAGAAAGGAGCAAATTTCATCCAACCTGTTCACAAAATCTTCATCCCTGTCTGCTTCTGGAAATTCTATGTCCAAAAATTTTTCAATTTCTGAAAGTTGCGGAAAATCGGCTTTGTGTTTAGCGACGGTGCTCTGAAGCTTAGCTAATATTATATGGTACTGTTGTTGTATTTTGCTGTCGTTATACGAAGCGCTCGCGGTTTGGGAATTCATACCAACGGGGGATGTATCAACCCAAAGCAACGAATACAAGCTACGATACGAGCCGTTCTGGAATCAATCTGTGGAAATATACTTGCCGATTGTAAGAGTAGGATAGCTATTGGCAAGTTTGTTTTATGCAATATACGCATTTTAATCCGCTATCGCTGAAAATATTTGATAATCAGTATATTAATTATGGGGTCTTCAGTTTTAACCTTGTTTTTCTGGAGCGGTAGGCAGGCAGACGCACCTCAAGACTTTGGCTAAAAATTTAAATTTATAATCCGAAGGTGGCGAAAGAAAAGGGGTTCAGCCATGAACAATAGGCAAATAGCTTTAAAAACAGCTGTTTTGTAAAGCTGACACATGAAAATATCTTCATGTTTATCTGACACCACAACGTCTAAATCCGCGGATTTTCAGTTCTAAATCTGAACAATGGCAAGTTTAAACTTACGCGAATGGGTGGTGCAGAAATTTTTAGATTACGCCCTGATTGCATAACTTGAGCGCACCATACTACAGTTGGGAAAGGGAATTGGTCACCTATTTGGTCACCTGTAAAACAATAAAGGCTTGCAAGTTATTCACCTACAAGCCTTTATCTTAATCTGAGGTAGCGGGAACAGGACTCGAACCTGTGACCTTTGGGTTATGAGCCCAACGAGCTACCAACTGCTCCATCCCGCACTGTTATTGTGTTACAAAAGTAGTACATCAAAGTATACTTTGCAAGTTATTATACCTTAAAGGTCAAAAAAAGTTAAAATTTACTGGTTAAGCCGAAGTGTATTTTAGAGTATTTCAACGAAAGTGGCTGTTGCTCAGATCGTCCCACAGAATATACTAACTGAAAAATTCCGGCACCTGTACTAAAACTAATTCCGCTGCCCAGTCCTAATGGCCAGTCACTTGTTTCAGATTTTTCCAGGTTGCTTTGGTAATAGCCCTGATCATAGAAAAGCAACACGTATGAATCTGAGCCAGTGAACAAGCGGTACTCCAGTGTCCCGATAGCATACGTTGATGCATAAAAGGCATAATCATCGAAACCACGGATAGAAGTTAAGCCTCCGAGCCGGTACATGTCGTTCAGGAATATCTGGTCGTTTAAAAGCGTATTTCCTTCGAGCCTGGTCAGCAATGCACTGTTCTTACTTATCCGGAGGAAGTTTTCCAGCCGAAGCCCCACACTTAGCTGCGTGGTTTTCATATCCAGGGTGTCATAAAAGCTTTTCTCAAGCTCGGGGTTCCGCAAAAGGGTCTTTTTACCACCTGCCAGTTCAAATTCTATAAGACGGCCACGTCTCGGGAAGTAAAAGTCATCCAGGTTATTCCATAGGTAATTAAAACCATAGGTGGCGGTTTGGGCATCGCCTAGCTCCAGGTTCTGCAGGCTTTGGGTACTGGCATCGCCAAGTATACGCGAGTTCAGCCATTCACCATACACACTAAACTTGCCATATTTTAAGGTATAATACCCCAGTTGCAGTCGAGGCCGTATATTGATAAATGATGAATCCTGCTTAAGAAGATTAAAACGTGTACCTAACTCGAATGGTGTGCCAAATACGTTGGGGTGCAGGTACTCGCCGTTAAGTATAACTGAACCTTTGTTAACACGCCGCCATTGCAGTGCCACACTTTTACCGGTGCCTTTTATGTTCCGGATGTTCAGGTTGGCCTCACCGGTTATCAGAAGCTTATTACCTGTGCGCGTCGGGTCAGGCAGAAAACCAACTACTCCATCTATCTGGTTAGCTTGCCGGTCTTCCAAGAAATAATAAACACGCGCCTTATCACGGGCAAAGCGTACTTGCGGTGGCCTTGTTACCCGAATGTAAGGCAGTTGGGTAAGCATGCGCTGCGTAGCTTCTATCTGCTCCTGGTTATAAGGTTGCCCCGGGTGTAGTTGCAGGTAGCGCATCAGAAATTTAGGTTTAGTTTTGCTGCCGCCCATTACCTGCACTGAGTCGTAGGTAACTACAAAGGCTTTCTCCACCATCAGGGCAGCCTCTATTTTGTTATCCTTTATACTTATCGTATCCAGCCATACACTGGCAAAGGGGTAGCCGTTACGTTCGGCATAATCCAGAATTCGCTGCTGTAGCTTTACATACTCGGCAGGTTTAAATGGTGTGTTGCGGTAAAATTTCTCCCTAAAACCGGATTCTATCAGGATACCTTCGCTCAAGTTACCATTCCGCAGACTGGCATATTCAAAGCGCTGACCGATGTGTAGTTTCACGTGAAGCGTATCGTTGCGCAGGTATAAACTATCAGCAGAGGTAAGCAGGTAAGCATCCTGTTGCATCTGGTAGATCAGTGCTCTTACTTCTTTGCTTGCTTCTGCTGAGTCAGCATGGCTCGGCTGGAAAGTATAGTTACGTAACCTTGGAGCATCTTCCGGGGAGGTGTGTAGCTGAAGTATAACATTAGCCTGCGGCGCAGCCGTTTGTGTTTGAGCCTGCACAAGCGGCAGCCACAAAAGCAAACACAATACTACGGCAGCTATTTTATACATTTGTATTAGTAATTGTTGAATTGTTTGATGGCTAAATTGTTAATCAGTTAACGGTTGATAACTGGCTGATGCACATCCCTGCAAAGGTAACGGGTTCTGTTTTACAGATTTATAGTTCATCAACAATTTAACAACCCAGCAATTTAACAATTAAACTTTGGCCGGAATATACCTTCATATCCCTTTCTGCAAACAGGCTTGCCATTACTGCGATTTCCACTTCAGCACTTCTATGGGGCATAAAGCGGCAACTATAGATGCTATTGCCCGTGAGCTGAACCTGCGCCAGGATTACCTGCAGGGCCAACTTATAGAAACTATTTACTTTGGTGGCGGTACTCCATCGTTGCTTACGCAGCAGGAACTGGAGCTACTATTACAAACTATAAGATCGCTGTTTATAGTTTCGGATGATGCTGAAATTACGCTGGAAGCCAACCCTGACGACCTGAAACCGGCCAAGCTACAGGAATTAAAAGCTGCAGGTATAAACCGGTTAAGTATAGGTTTGCAGTCGTTTCATGAGCCGCACCTGCGCCTGATGAACCGTGCCCACAACGCCACTGAAAGTTTGCAATGCGTGAAAGATGCACAGGCAGCCGGCTTTAACAACATCACTGTAGACCTGATCTATGGCATTCCGGCACCGGACCACAGTATCTGGCTACAGGACCTGGAAACACTGTTCTCGCTAAATGTACAACACGTTTCCTGCTACGCCTTAACGATAGAACCAGATACCGCGCTGGGCCGCTGGAGCAAGAAAGGAAAGTTTACACCTTCTGAGGATGATTTTACCGCGCAGCAGTTCGAAATACTACTGGAGCAGATGGCGAAGCATGGCTTTGTGCAGTACGAGATATCCAACTTCTGTAAACCGGGCTACGAGTCGAAACACAACAGCAATTACTGGCGCGGTGTGCATTATTTAGGGGTAGGACCAAGTGCACACTCTTTTAACGGCAGCAGCAGGCAGTATAATGTAGCCAATAACCGAAAGTATACCGAGGCCATCAGCCAGGATATCATCCCAGCCGAAATAGAAGACCTAACCTTAGCCGACCAGGCCAACGACTACCTGCTTACAACACTGCGTACTATCTGGGGTTGCGACCTGGCTCAGATGCGCGACAAGTATAACTATGATGTACAGGCGGCCCATAAACTATACTTACAGGATCTGCAGCAGAAGGAGCTGGCAAGTATAAAAAACGATGTACTGTACCTGACTGATAAAGGAAAGCTGCTCGCCGACCAGATAACGTTGGATCTGTTTATTGAATAATTTCTTTTAATATTCGAGCATTTCTGTTTTAAGATACACTTTAGTTTTCAGCTTTCGTAAAGGTAAATTATTCTTATAATGCTTGTCCTAAATGCAAACCCTCCCCTTAGTAACAGTTTATGAATCAGATGGCTTAAGGATAGAAGCTGCCGATAGTCTTGCGTTGGTCAGGACGGAGTGGCTGCGCCCTTTAACAGGTGACCAATTTATGGCTGAAGCAATGGAGGCATATAAGCTTATTGTCAGCAGGAAAGCAGAGAAGGTACTTGTTAACTCGCAACAGGCCTCTATACTTGATCCCGAAACAAAAGACTGGCTCTCCAACACCTATTATAAATTATTCTCGCATTCATCTCTCAGGAAAATGGCCCGTGTAATGCCTGACAACCTGTTCAAGAAACTGGCGCTGGCATCAGTTGTAGCACGAGCAGACGCAGCAGGAGATATTTCTTACGATATTCAGGATTTTGCTTCAGAAGACGAAGCTGTTAGCTGGTTACTGGAGGAGTAAGCAGCTTATACTTTTGCTGCTACGAAGTATAGGTTTCCGAATTTTAGCTTATACTTGTTAAAAAGCCGCTAACTATGGAAGCCACCATCACCTACCACGACCAGGTTTATACTTTCAACCCACTGCAACCGCTGGATATTTCGATGCCACTGCACGACAGGCAGCCACAGCCGGAATGTTTCTGGGCAGAGCCGGTTCAGTTTGATGTAATTCGTGTTGGTGATTTTGTAGGGAGTGTGGCAGAAGGAGGCAGCACCAACTATAAGCGCGTACATGTAACGCCACACGGCAACGGTACCCACACCGAATGCTACGGCCATATTTCTGCAGATGAGAATGCCACCATCCACAACTGCCTGAAACGCTTTTTGTTTGTAGCCCAGCTGATAACTATAACGCCACAAAAGCAGGAAAACGGCGATGAAGTAGTGCTGCTGGAAGATGTACGGAAGCAACTGGAAGGTATAAAACAAGAAGCAGTTATACTTCGCACCCTGCCTAACACCAACGACAAACTTACCCGCCACTACTCCGGCACCAATCCGCCATACTTAGAGCACACCATAGGGCAATATTTAGCAGAGAAAGGCGTGCAACATTTATTGCTGGACCTACCATCTGTGGACCGTGAACTGGATGAAGGAAAACTGCTTTGCCACCACGCGTTCTGGCAATACCCGAAGAACACCCGCTGCGGCGCCACCATCACCGAACTTATTTATGTGCCTGACCATATTGCTGATGGTTTATACTTGCTGAACCTGCAGATTGCCAGCCTGCAACTCGATGCCAGCCCGAGCAAGCCTGTACTTTATAGTTTATCGCCGGTTTTCCCTGAGTTATAGTATACTTTAAGTATGAAGCAGACCACGGACACCATTTTGATGATCGAGCCGACAAACTTCTGCTATAACCCGGATGCTGCTGAAACTAACAAATTCCAGAAGCAGGCAGAAGGCTTAGCTCCAACAGAAGTACAGGAGAGGGCACTTCAGGAATTCAGGCAGATGGTGCAGCAGCTACAGCAGGCGGGCATTGAAGTAAATGTGATTCGCGATGTAGAAAGCTCCTGCACACCTGATTCTATTTTTCCGAATAACTGGTTCTCCACACACCAAACCGGCCAATTGGTAACCTACCCAATGGCTCCTGCTAACCGCCGTGGCGAGCGCAGACAAGACATTATTGACTTACTGATGCAAAAGTATGGCTACCGTGAGCATGTAAAACTAGAATATTTTGAAGAGTTACCTGAGCCAAAATTTCTGGAGGGCACCGGAAGTATGATCTTGGACAGGGTGAACAAAATTGCATACGCTGCTTTATCTCCCAGAACAGAACTTGAGCCACTACAGGAATTTTGCAACAGGCTGAAGTATAAACCGGTAACCTTCCGTGCTTATGGCCCGACGGGTGAACTCATTTACCACACTAATGTGATGATGTGCTTAGGCGATACGTTTGCTGTTATTGGGATGGATGTAGTAGATGCACAGGACCGGGAGAAGCTGCGTCAGCAACTTGAAAGTACCGGAAAAGAAATCATCGCACTTACCGCAAGCCAAACCCACCACCATTTTGCTGGGAACATGCTGCAACTGCGCAATAAACAAAATGAAACTATACTTGTGATGTCCGAAGCAGCTTATAATTCCCTTACAGATGAACAGCTAAGCAAACTTAGAAGACACAAAGACCACCTGCTATTCTTCCCGATACATTTAATTGAGCAGTGTGGCGGGGGTAGTGTGCGCTGCATGATTGCGGAAATCTATAAACCTGAACAAGTATAAACTCGAAAGCCGGAGCTTTAGCCCCGGCCTCAAGCAGTTTAGTTGTTTGTAAGGGTGTTGTTTTTAAAATAAAGCTTCGGCCACTTTGCGCACCGATTCTGACTTGCCCATAGAGTAGTAGTGCAGGCACGGCACACCAAATTCCATCAGTTCTTTCGATTGCTTGATAGCCCACTCTACGCCCACCTGAGCAGCCGCTTTGTTATCCGGGCAGGCCTCAATGGCATCGGCTAAATCGCAAGGTATTTCGATATGGAACAGGCTTGGCAGTAAGGTTAGCTGAGACTTCGTGGTCATCGGCTTTAAACCCGGAATAATCGGCACATTTATACCTTCTTCGCGGCAGCGGTTCACAAAGTCAAAATACTTCTGGTTGTCGAAAAACATCTGCGTTACGATGTATTCCGCGCCCAGTTCAATTTTCTTTTTCAACCAGCGCAAGTCCGACTTCAGGTTAGGTGCCTCGAAGTGCTTTTCAGGATATCCGGCCACGCCAATGCAGAAGTCTGTAGGGTTATGAAATGTCTGCTCATCATCCAAATAGCAACCGTTGTTCATATCTACCACCTGCCCGATAAGCTCTGACGCATAATTGTGCCCGCCAGGCTCCGGAAGAAAACGTTGCTCACTCTTTACACAATCACCGCGTAGCACCAATACATTGTCTATACCAAGAAAGTGCAGGTCTATCAGCGCATTCTCTGTTTCTTCTTTATTGAAGCCTCCGCAAATAAGGTGGGGCACTGTGTCTACTTTGTAATGATTTTGAATAGCCGCACATATGCCTACCGTACCAGGGCGCTTGCGTGTGGTGCGCTTCTCCAGTAATCCATTCTCGCGCTGTTTATATACATACTCTTCGCGATGGTAGGTCACGTCGATAAACGGCGGCTTAAACTCCATCAGCGGGTCTATGTGGCTGAACAGGGTTTTCATGTTCTCGCCCTTCAGCGGAGGCAGTATCTCAAAAGTGAACAGCGTTTTGCCGTTGGCATTTTTGAAGTGATCCGTTACTTTCATGTAAGGGTGTTTCTTATTTAGATATTATATCTCAGATTTAACTACACCGCCTGCTGCGCTACCGGCTTTGGCTCGTAGTTCAGGTTCGGGGATAGCCAGCGCTCCAGTTCCTCTTTGGCCATACCTTTGCGCTGTGCGATATCTGCTACCTGGTCTTCACCAATTTTACCCAACCCAAAGTACTTCGATTCCGGATGCGAGAAGTATAAACCGCTCACCGAGGCCGCCGGGTACATCGCTAGGTTTTCGGTAAGTATAACCCCAGAGGTTCTTTCAGCATCCAACAGGTTAAACAGTGTGATTTTTTCGGTATGGTCTGGGCAACCAGGATAGCCTGGTGCTGGACGTATGCCTTTATAGTTCTCTTTGATCAGGTCTTCGTTACTCAGATTTTCTTCCGGTGCATAACCCCAAAGTTCTTTCCTAACTTTAGCATGCATCAGTTCCGCAAAAGCTTCCGCTAAACGGTCGGCCAAAGCTTTTACCATGATGGATTTATAGTCATCATGCTCAGCTTCATATTTCTCTATCAACTTCTCGATACCAAAACCAGCCGACACCACAAATCCGCCGATGTAATCGGGCACGCCAGTTTCTTTCGGAGCCACAAAATCTGAGAAAGCCAGGTTTGGTACGTTAGCTCCTTTCTTGCCCTGCTGCCTCAACGTATGGAACTCCGTCAGCACGTTTCCACGTGAATCATCGGCATATACTTCAATCGTATCATCTGCTTCCACGTTGGCAGGGTAGAAACCAACTACAGCACGGGCTTCCAGTAATTGCTTATCCACAATCTCCTGCAGCATTGCCTGCGCATCGTTAAACAGTTTGGTTGCTTCTGTGCCCAAATCCGGATCTGTCAGGATTTTCGGGTATTGCCGCTTCAGCTCCCAGGTATGGAAGAAAGGTGTCCAGTCGATGTATGGCACGATCTCCGAAAGCGGGTAATTGGTGTATGTTTTGTTGCCGATAAAGCTTGGTTTAACAGGTTTCGTTGTATTCCAGTCTACTTTATACTTGTTGGCGCGGGCTTCTTCTATACTTGCAAAAGCACGGTCTTTGGTTCGGCCTAGGTGGTCTTCACGCAATTTCTCATACTCTGCTTTAATCTCGGCTATGTAAGCTTCACGCTCACTGCCCAACAGGCTGCTCACTACGGTTACACTTCTGGAGGCATCATGCACGTGTACTACGGGGCCACTATACTGCGGTGCAATTTTCACGGCAGTGTGTACTCTTGAAGTTGTAGCTCCACCAATTAACAAAGGAATCTTCATGCCGCGGCGTTCCATTTCCTGCGCTACGTATACCATTTCATCCAATGAAGGTGTGATAAGTCCACTCAAACCAAGGATATCTACCTTGTGCGCTTCAGCTTCGGACAAAATCTTATCCAGCTGCACCATCACGCCCAGGTCTATTACTTCGTAGTTGTTACAGGCCAGCACTACGCCCACAATGTTCTTGCCGATGTCGTGCACGTCGCCCTTCACAGTAGCCATAAGTATAGTACCTGCGGTTGATTTAGACGTATCGGAAGCCAGCTTCTCCTGCTCCATAAACGGCAACAGGTACGCCACCGACTTTTTCATTACACGTGCACTCTTTACTACCTGCGGCAGGAACATTTTACCAGCACCAAATAAATCACCAACAACGGTCATACCTGCCATCAGCGGCCCTTCAATCACATCCAGCGTTTTGGTTGCCTGCTGACGAGCGACTTCGGTGTCTTCTTCTATGTAGTCAACTATACCTTTTACCAAGGCATGCTTCAGGCGCTCTTCCACAGGGGCATCGCGCCAGGCATTATCGGCTCCGGCGGCTGTCTTGCCTTTGCCTTTTATAGTTTCCGCGTAAGTAACCAGCTTTTCAGTGGCATCCGGGTGGCGGTTAAAGATCACATCTTCGATCAGGTCGCGCAGCTCGGTTGGTATTTCACTGTACACACCCAGCATACCCGCATTCACAATACCCATGTCCATACCTGCCTGCACGGCATAGTATAGAAATACGGTGTGCATCGCTTCACGCACAATATCATTGCCCCGGAACGAGAACGACAAATTACTTACACCACCGCTTACCAGGGCATGCGGCAGGTTCGCTTTTATCCATTTTACAACCTCGATATAATCTACCGCATAGTTGTTATGCTCTTCTATACCTGTGGCAATCGCCAGGATGTTCGGGTCAAAAATAATGTCCTGTGGCGGGAAGCCAACTTCGTCTACCAGTATGCGGTAAGAGCGTTCGCAGATCTCTTTTCTGCGCTCCAACGTATCGGCCTGTCCCTGTTCGTCAAATGCCATCACCACTACAGCGGCACCATACTGGCGTACTTTACGAGCTAATTTCTTAAAGGCTTCTTCTCCTTCTTTTAAGCTGATAGAGTTAACGATAGATTTGCCCTGCACACATTTCAACCCGGCTTCTATCACGCTCCATTTCGAAGAGTCGATCATGATAGGCAGTTTGGCAATGTCAGGTTCGGAAGCGATCAGGTTCAGGAAGTTGGTCATGGCCTGCTCCGAATCGAGCATACCTTCGTCCATGTTCACGTCTATGATTTGTGCGCCACCTTCTACCTGCTGACGGGCAACTGCCAAAGCTTCTTCAAACTGTCCGTTAACTATAAGGCGTGCAAACATCTTGGAGCCAGTAACATTGGTACGTTCACCGACATTCACAAAAAGGCTTTCGGGGGTAATGGTAAGGGGCTCGAGGCCGCTGTAGCGTGGGAGTGGAGCTACCGGAGTGGGAGTGTGCGGTTTATACTTTCGCACCAAGTCTGCAATTACTTTGGTATGTACTGGCGTAGTGCCACAACAACCACCTAGTATATTTACTAATCCCTCTTTCAGGTATTCTTCTACAATTGCCCCCATTTGCTGGGCTGTTTCGTCGTAGCCGCCAAATGCATTTGGCAAACCGGCATTCGGGTAAGCGCTGATGTAACAGTCTGATATTCTTGATAACTCCTGGATGTGTGTTTTCAGCTGACGAGCACCTAATGCACAGTTAAAGCCCACGCTAAGTATAGGTGCATGTGAGATGGAGTTATAGAAGGCTTCTACAGTCTGTCCAGACAAGGTACGGCCGCTGGCATCGGTTATAGTTCCGGAAACCATGATCGGCAGTTCTTTGCCGCCATCATTTACAAATTGCTGTATCGCAAAAAGGGCAGCCTTACAGTTTAACGTATCAAAAACGGTTTCTACCAGCAGCAGATCAGAACCACCATCTACCAAACCACGCACCTGCTCATAGTATGCCTCAACCAATTGATCAAAGGTAATGGCACGGTAACCAGGGTTGTTTACATCCGGAGAAAGCGAAGCCGTACGGTTAGTCGGGCCAATGGCACCAGCTACAAAGCGTTTGTGCGAAGGATTCTTGGCTTGTATCTCATCTGCAGCTTCACGGGCTATCTTCGCAGATTCATAGTTAAGCTCATACACCAGGTGCTCCAGGTGATAGTCGGCCATGGCTATACTTGTTCCGCTGAACGTATTGGTCTCGATAATATCGGCACCAGCCTCTAGGTACTCTGTATGGATGGTCTTGATGATATCGGGCCTAGTAATAGAAAGCAGGTCGTTGTTTCCTTTCAGGTCGGAGGGGTGATCTTTAAAGCGCTCGCCGCGGAAATCAGCTTCCTGTAGCTGGTAACGCTGGATCATGGTGCCCATGGCGCCATCAAGCACAAGTACGCGCTCTTTAAGCTGCTGGTAGATCGGATGTGTTTTGGTCATGGCTGGTGTCTTTCTTCTCGTAAGTCTTCTGCATTGTCTTATCAAGAAGGACACCCTAAGGCAGGATATACTATCTTATCTTTTCCCGGCTAAAGTATAGCTGGGAAGGGAATTAGCACCAGGCTTGTACAAGGTTGCTAAGACGTCATAGGGCCCTATCCCTCAGTCTTTCTTGATAAGAAGTTGCAAGTTAATACACTTATCCGCAAAACGCGAATTTTTGTTGCATTAGAATATAACTATAATCACTAATACAACTGATGTGCTTCAAAACAGAAAAGGACACATTAAGTGTCCTTTTCCTAAAAGAGTTTGGTCGTTTCCGATTAATTACTCTTCTTAGTTTAGTATACGATCAGTAAAACGCTAAGTTTCTACATTTTACATTTAAACAAAATAAAAAAAGGGATGCCTTTCGACATCCCTTTTTAAATCTGCAAAGGTTCGTATTAAGCTTCTGCTACTACGTTAGGAATTACAGAAACGTAAGAACGGTTCTTAACGCTTTTCTTAAATTCTACTTTGCCATCAATAAGTGCGAACAAAGTGTGGTCTTTACCCATACCCACGTTCTTACCTGGGTGGTGTGCAGTACCTCTTTGTCTTACAATGATGTTACCAGCGATAATGTCCTGGCCACCATAAATCTTAACACCAAGTCGTTTTGAGTGCGACTCACGACCGTTGTTAGAACTACCAGCTCCTTTTTTGTGTGCCATTTTGTTTTACTATTTAATCAGGCCTTAGCCCGAAATGGTTCTACGATAAATTTCCTCTTACTGCTTATCCAATGCTCTCGATCAGAACTTTAGTATAGTCAGAACGATAACCTCTCGACTTTCTATACCCTTTTCTTCTCTTCTTCTTGAAAACACGGATTTTCTCGCCTCTAACGTTGCCAAGGATTTTACCAACCACTTTAACACCGCTTACGAATGGAGCACCTAAGGTAATGGTTCCGTTATCATCTGTAAGAAGAACATTGGCGAACTCAACGGCGTCACCTTCATTGCCGGAAAGCTTGTTAGCGTAGATGAACTTACCGCTCTCTACTTTGGTCTGTTGACCTGCGATTTCTACAATTGCGTACATCAGCTTCAATGTATGTTTAAAATTTAGTCTGCAAAAGTACGGTGCTTAATTTTAATTTGCAAACACTTATAACTTAAAATGTTCGCAGATTTCAACAGCACTTTCAGGCATTGTGGATAACCATGTTGATATACACGTGACATTTTTTTTGCACCTGTTAAAAACTGCCATAACAACAAACAAACTAGGTAGTTACAAGCAAAACAGGTTTTTCACCTTTTCCACAAAACAAATTTACAGGTGCGCAAAGCACATAGATTAAAACCAGAAACCTACACTTCTTTTTGTACTCTCGCTCTTCATATATGGCAAAACAGCATGTTTAAACACTATAAGCCGGCATTTCATTGCACTTAACAATTATTTAATATATAATTTACAATATATTAACTATCTAATATGACATATACATCATGTGTATAACGGTGTTAATTTCAGCATAACAATCACACCTACAACCACTTAATTATTTGTGCATAAATTGAACAACTTTACCCCCTACTTTCAAGTTCAATTCTCTATATTTGAAGTCACGATACTACCAGGTACCTGCCGGGAACCCGTCAAAAACAAAAGTAAACATGGGGTGTTTTCTAAGCTGATTAGCTTACCCCTTCAACCAATAAAACATTTAGTAGCTTATGGAGCCAATATTACAAGAAAACCCAAACCGCTTTGTACTGTTTCCGATTCAGCATGATGAGGTATGGCAGATGTATAAAAAGGCTGAAGCCAGCTTTTGGACTGCAGAAGAGATCGACCTTAGCCAGGACCTGAAAGACTGGGAAAACCTGAACGATGGCGAGCGTCACTTTATCAGCCACGTGCTTGCATTCTTTGCCGCATCAGATGGCATCGTGAATGAGAACCTGGCGATAAACTTTATGCAGGAAGTACAGCTACCGGAAGCGCGTTGTTTCTATGGTTTCCAGATCATGATGGAGAATATTCACTCCGAAACATACTCGCTCCTGATCGACACTTATATAAAGAAGCAGTCTGAAAAGGATTATCTCTTCAATGCGCTGGAGACCGTGCCATGTGTAAAGAAAAAAGGCGAGTGGGCACTCAAGTGGATCAACAGCGAGAACTTTGTTGAAAGACTGGTTGCCTTTGCAGCTGTAGAGGGTATTTTCTTCTCCGGTTCTTTCTGCTCTATTTTCTGGTTGAAAAAGCGTGGCTTAATGCCAGGCCTGACCTTCTCTAATGAGCTTATCTCCAGAGACGAAGGTTTGCATTGCGATTTTGCCTGCCTGCTTTACTCTATGCTGCAGAACAAGCTTTCTGAAGAGCGAATCCATACTATTATCAGGGATGCAGTAAGTATAGAGCAGGAATTTGTGACAGATGCGCTGCCGGTTGACCTGATCGGTATGAATGCAAAACTGATGAGCCAGTACATTGAGTTTGTGGCTGACAGACTACTAGTAGCACTTGGCTACAGCAAGATCTACAATGCTGCTAACCCATTCGACTTTATGGAAATGATCTCGCTGCAGGGCAAGACCAACTTCTTCGAGAAACGTGTAGGCGAATACCAGAAAGCAGGTGTACTAGGCGACAAAGACAAAAATGTTTTTTCGCTGGACGAAGACTTTTAATAATATCAGAAACTAACTATATTTAAGTGGCAAAGGAAATCAAAACTCCGGAAGCCGCTTAAATACTCTTACATACCTTACCGGACAGTGGCTGAAGTATAAACTAAACTGCAAACCTGTACCGGTACCTAAGCTGGCCCTGGGCCATCAAAGGGGAATCTCATCCCCACTATATAGTAAAAGCATTTGGCTTTACCTATAATCTATTGTACTACAACGGCTTATACCACACCGCGTATTAGCTGGCAGTATCTTATACTTTAAAAATTCGGCTTACTGCTTTGGCAGAAGCTTCCTGAAATATATCTGTTAAGAACCCGGGCTTTTTAATCCCGCTAATTGTATACACTATGTTAGTTGTTAAAAGAGACGGTCGCCGCGAATCCGTTAAATTCGACAAGATCACTGCACGCATCGAGAAGCTGTGCTATGGCTTACATGCTGATTATGTATCGCCGATTGAAGTTGCCAAGAAAGTAATTGATGGTATTTATGATGGCGTAACCACTGTTGAGCTGGACAACTTGGCTGCTGAAACAGCGGCATCGCTTACTACCAAGCACCCGGATTACGCGGTACTGGCAGCACGTATTGCTATCTCTAACCTGCACAAGGTTACCAGCAAGTCGTTCTCCAACACCATGAAGCGCCTGTATACTTACACCGACCCTAAAACCGGAGAGAATGCATCGCTGCTGGCGAAAGATGTGTATGAGATCATCCGTAAGCACGCCGCTACACTTGACTCTACAATCATTTACGACCGCGACTATAACTACGACTACTTCGGCTATAAAACACTGGAACGCTCTTACCTACTGCGTTTAGATGGTAAGATTGTAGAGCGCCCGCAGCACATGCTGATGCGTGTGGCCGTTGGTATACACAAAGATGACATTGAAGCTGCTATCGAGACATACAACCTGATGTCGGAGAAGTGGTTTACACATGCTACGCCTACCTTATTTAACGCCGGTACACCTAAGCCTCAGCTTTCTTCGTGCTTCCTGCTGGCCATGAAGGACGACAGCATACCAGGTATTTACGATACCCTGAAGCAGTGTGCGCAGATCTCACAAAGTGCCGGCGGTATTGGTCTGAGCATTCATAACATCCGTGCAACAGGTTCTTACATAAAAGGTACAAACGGTACATCCAACGGTATCATCCCGATGCTGAAGGTGTTTAATGATACGGCCCGCTACGTAGACCAGGGCGGTGGTAAGCGCAAAGGTGCTTTCGCTATTTACCTGGAGCCTTGGCATGCCGATATCTTTGATTTCCTGGAACTGAAGAAGAACCACGGTAAAGAAGAGAACCGTGCCAGAGATTTATTCTATGCCCTTTGGACACCAGACCTGTTTATGAAGCGTGTGGAAGAAAACGGTGACTGGAGCCTGTTCTGCCCGAACGAAGCACCTGGCCTTGCCGAGTGTTGGGGTAAAGACTTTGAGCGCCTGTACGAGAAGTATGAGCGTGAAGGCCGTGCCCGCAAAACGGTAAAAGCACAGGACCTATGGTTCCATATACTGGAGTCGCAGATAGAAACCGGTACCCCATACATGCTGTATAAAGATGCCGCTAACAGCAAGAGTAACCAGCAGAACCTGGGAACTATAAAAAGCTCGAACCTGTGCACCGAAATTATGGAGTACACCGACGAGAACGAAGTAGCTGTTTGTAACCTTGCATCGCTGGCCCTGCCGCGTTACGTGAAAGATAACGGCAACCATAAAGTATTCGACCACCAGAAGCTGTTTGATGTAACTTACCACGTTACGCTTAACCTGAACAAGGTAATTGACATTAACTATTACCCGGTAGAGGAAGCACGCAACTCTAACATGCGCCACAGACCTATTGGTTTGGGTGTGCAGGGTTTAGCAGATACATTCATCGCGCTGCGTATGCCATTCGAGAGCGAAGAAGCGAAGCGCCTGAACGAAGATATCTTCGAGACGATCTACTTTGCATCCATGACGGCTTCTAAAGACCTGGCTAAGAAACAAGGTGCTTACGAAACATTTAAAGGCTCTCCGTTATCGAAAGGCCAGTTCCAGTTCGATATGTGGGGTGTAACGCCTAAGTCGGGTCGCTGGGACTGGGAAGAACTGCGCAAGGAAGTTATGGAGCACGGCGTACGTAACTCGCTGTTGTTAGCACCTATGCCTACAGCTTCTACAGCACAGATTTTAGGTAACAACGAATCGTTTGAGCCTTATACTTCTAACATTTACCTGCGCCGCGTACTGAGTGGCGAGTTTATGGTGGTTAACAAGCACCTGCTGAAAGATCTGATTGCGCTTGGCCTGTGGAATGACAAAATGAAGCAGGATATTATTGCAGCTAACGGCTCGGTACAGGATATCCCGAACATCCCGCAGAACATTAAGGACTTGTATAAAACAGTGTGGGAGATCAGCCAGCGTACAGTAATTGATATGAGTGCCGACCGTGGTGCTTACATTTGCCAGAGCCAGTCGCTGAACCTGCACGTAATGAACGTGAACTTCGGTAAGCTGACTTCGATGCACTTCCATGCCTGGAAGCGTGGCCTGAAAACAGGTATGTATTACCTGCGCACCAAAGCCGCTGTTGATGCCATTAAGTTTACTGTAGAGAAACAAGCCGCCGAAACCCTATCGCCAGTTTACAACCAGGACCAGAACCGCAGCGACATGGCCTGCTCACTTGATAACCCGGACGCTTGCGAAGCTTGCGGGTCGTAAAGTATAAAGTATTGATAATAGGAAAGGGAGGCTGAATAGCTTCCCTTTTTGTTTTATAGTTCAGACGCTAGCAGGAGCTGCGCACGCTGCTAGGTCTTTTAGATCTCGTCTTCTTCAATAAGTGGAGTTATACTTGCAAAGTCGGCTGCATTTTCTTTATGAAACTTCGTGTACCAATCTCTATCACCAAACCACTCCAAAACTTCTTCACGCTGCAGGGCTGTTTTACTTTTAGAAAGAATACTATGATAAGATGAGTAGGGCCAATCATTAAAATCATCTATGAGGTTGTGATGCTGCGGATTAAAGTGGATATAATAGATTAGCCGAGTGAAATAAGATTCAGAAGTTACTTCTTTCCTACCAAACCGGTGCTGGAATAACTTCCCAATTCGCTCAAACCGGTTATTTATAGTTTTAGTATATGCATTAAGAAGATGTGCCAGTTGACGCTCAACACTTATATGCTTTGTTGAATCTTCAGTTAAACATTGTGGTTTCAAATGATCTTCACTTTTAATTCTTATTAAAAAGTGCACATGGTTAGGCAACAAGCAATAGGCAAAGGTATCAGCGTACGGGGCTGTATACTTCCGATAGAGTTGAAGAAATAGATGGTAATTATCGGAATGCCTGAATAACGTTTCTTTATTATTGCCACGGGTATAAATATGGTAGTACTTGCCAGATTCTAACGCTGCTAACTTTTGCATAAAACCTTATACGGTAAAGACCTAGCAGCGTGCGCAGCTCCTGCTAGCGTCTGAACTATAAAACAAAAAGCACCTGAGATCTCTCCCAAGTGCCTTTTTCAAATCTATACTTTATTAATTGCTTAGCTGTTACGCACGGCAATTTCTACGCGGCGGTTTTGCTGGCGGCCTGCAGCTGTTTCGTTAGATTTTACTGGTTTTGCTTCTCCAACCGGGTGAACCGAAATACGAGAGGCATCTATTTTGCCATTCTTCTGCAGCCAGTTCTTTACGGCTTCAGCACGGCGCTTCGCCAAGTCTTCGTTGTAACCGGCACTGCCTTTAGCATCGGTATAACCGTAAATACGGATATCGCCATCTTTGCTGCGCTGTGCTATAGATGAACTGATCTTCTGCAGGTTAGCCTCAGCGCCTTTCTTTATCTCAGCTTTATCAGTATCAAATAAGACATTCTCGCCCAGTGAGTAAACGCTATACTTGTCGTTGCCACGAACTTCTACGTCGCCATCTTTAAACTCAGGCCAGTTTACAGCTGGCATGTCTACGTCCATATCCAGGTCATTCCAGTCTGCGTCTCCGCTGGCATCCACATCTACTATGGTACCATCGGCTGCTGAGTCAGGTTCGTTTTCATTTTCGAAGGCAACCGCAGTATCAGCAGTTGCTTCTGTAGCTTCATCATGTGTAGCTTCGGTTTTCTTGTTCATGTCATCGCAGGCGCTCATAACGCTCACCAATAAGCATGTCATGTAAAGTACTGTTTTTCTCATAGTTGTTTAGTTTATTTAATTGCCATTTTAGTATGGTGCTTAACTCATACGACAAAAAGAAGCTTCAGGTAAAGGACGAGCAATAGATTGCCTTTACATACCATTTGAAGGATGCATGCTTGTGAAGAAGTATAGAGGAGGTTACTGATAGTATAATTAATCGCCTTCTGTGGCATCAATGGGTTTACTTACCCAGGCAAGAGCATCTGCCTCATTGTCGAAATCTTTAACAATCATGTTACCTAAATCTTCAGCCCGCTCTAGCAATTGCTCTACCGCCATTTTGTTAAATACATCAAAAGAAACAATTGTAGCATTGCGCCTTATCGTACTGGCAGCCAGCCTGGGGAAGACATAAGAGGCAAACCAGTCCTGATCCGCTTTCCGGATAGCTCGCAAGTTACGGTTATCACCAATCCATCGTAAAGGTTTATACTCTTCAATTACAAGCAGGCAAGCTTCTACTACCTCTCGGAACTCGTTACCACTGATAAAGCCTTTAGCGGCAGCTATACCTAATTGCAACTTGTCATCATAGGTTATAACTACAGCGTTATTTTGAAACAGGTCTGTATCATTGTACCATAGTATGTAAGCTTACAGTGTAGCTAAAGCAGGATGCAATCTGAGATTATACAAGGCTTTACGGGTAAACAAAAAGTGCAGTTAATTATTTAGGCGCAATAAATGCAAAGGCCACCCAAGTATAAAACCAGGTGGCCTAACTATAGCATGATTTGTATATTCTTTAAACTAAATTACTATCAGCAGGTTTTGAATCTTCAAAAGGTTGTTTCAGCCATTCCATCGCATCTTCCAGCCTATCGAAATCGCGGAATGCAATACTACCAAGCCCACCGCTTCGCTGGTACATGCTTTCTATTGCCATTTTATTGAACAGGTCTTCAGACACCAGATTGGCTATGCGGCGGACCGGGCTCTGCATTAGTTTAGGCACAAACTCATCTATTGTCCATTGCTGGTCCTGCTGCCGTATGGCTTTCATTTTTCTGCGGTCGGCAAGCCAGCGGGTTATATTGTGTTTATTTACAAAGTCAAGGCTATCCAGGCCCGCTTTGCGCAACTCTTCGCTTCTAAGGAAGCCTTTCCATTCTCCTACGCCAAGCTGAAGCTCTTCGTCGTAACTTACCCGCATGGCATCAGTTTCATAGTATAATTTAAGCATAGAACATCTTTTAATTATGCTGAGCCAAAACAGCACCGGGAAGAACACAAACTCCCAATACAATTTTTCTATTTTAAACGAAAAACAGCCCGCGTAAAAACAGCAAAGTATAAAATTCAACCTACGTAAGCTGCCTTTTTATACTTCAAAAAAATGCTGAAATCTGTATTGCTCCTGAAAAATGTAAAACAAAAAACCCGGACTAATATAATCCGGGCTTTCCATATAAGAATAGATTAGTTTCTAATGTATAACTACAACTACTGCTTCAGGAAGCGATATGTCTCACGCGCCTCACCATTACTTACGTTTACAAAGTACATTCCGGATTTCAGGTTTTGTACCGGCACCACCAGCTCATTACCTGTTACCTGCGTAAAATGGGTTATAGTTTTACCCGCTGCATCCAGAATCTGAACAGCAGTTTTGGCATCTACCTGAGCCAGTGCAATTGTTACTTTCTCTACAGCCATAGTTGGGAATACCTGGGCTAATGGTACATCTGTTTTTGCGGCCGTAAAGCTAACTTCTACCATTTTAGAGAATGAAACTTTGCCATCAAAATCAACCTGACGAAGGCGGTAGTAGTTAATGCCTGTTGCCGGTCTGTTATCAGAGAATGAGTAGGATAACTTTCTGCTGCTCGTGCCATTGCCGGCTACTTCCCCAATTTTGCTGAAGCGCTTTCCGTCCAGACTGCGCTCTATTTCAAATTTCTCGTTATCTTTTTCGGAAGCAGTGCTCCAGCTAAGTATAGCTGCGTTGTTTTGCTTGGCAGCTTTAAAATAAGCCAGTTCAACCGGAAGCGGCGCAATCTGTTGTTCTTTTTTCCAGGTCAGGTTATGTATAGCAATGCCCTGACGACCATTACCATTACGGATTGCTGAGCTGTTATGGTATTGTATAACTACTCTGGTAACAGCCTGTGCAAAAGTAATTGTTACATCTCCCTCGTTAGATGCATTATCGCTGGCAATAACCCCAGAAAGTGCAGCCGAGGCAAATTTGTTGTAAGAAGTAGTTTTTACTTTATTCTTTACAAGCGGCACCTGTGTACCATTGTTGTAGCCTGTAACGGTTATCTTATCTATAAACTGATCTGCTGCAATATCTATATCAAAAATAGTGAATGTCAGGTCTTCTACAGGTTTGTTTAAGTCTAGCTGCACTACTGACCCTGCCGTAGCAGATGCTCCTGTTTGCACCAGTGTAAGCGATTTTGTATTCGCTTTATAGGTTTTATCGTCAACTTTGGCAACCTCGTATGTAACGCCAGTGCTTAAAGCTGAAGACCAGCGCATTGTTACGCCATCTACAGTATAAGGAGTGGTAGAATTAGTACCTGATACAGCAAAAGGATTCTCATCTGCAGGGCGGTTTGTCCAGTCGAAAGTAGAGATTCCTGTTTCTGGCGTAGCTGTTATAGTTACATCATCGATAGCGTAGTAAGCAGCCTCGCTATTCGTATTGGAGTTGGAGATAGTTATTTTCCAGTAGATCCTAACTTCCGGCAAACCCATAGCAGCTGCAGGCAGTGCTATAGGAGCACCACTGTTAACTTTGTTCCAGCTGCCATTTATATTGTTTGTAGAAGTATAAAATGTAGTACGGGTAGCACCACCATTCACACTATACTGTAATTCTACAGGAGCATTTAACGGGAAGTTATTTTTGAAAGGATTCCTGAACTGGTTCCAGGTAATAGTTGCATTGCTATAGCTTAAAGTAGAAACTCTGATAGATAAGCTTTTAGCACCTGATGCCGAATTTACAGTTTTGACATAATTACCTTTCGAAGATTGGGCTACTGTACTCTGAACAGCACTGGCAATTTCCCAGGTACTAGCTGGTTCTACATAAATTCCGGCTACTGTTCCCGTACTTGTTTCATTAAAGTTCTCGTGATGAAGTAATACCTGGGCAGAAGCTCCGAAACTAAACACTAAAAAAGTAATAAGGGCAATGTAAATGTGTTTCATATAAACTATCGTCTGCCGGCCTATATGAAATAACTATGCCATCTGTACTTATTTGGCTGCCAAACCTGATGCCCACAAAAAAATAGTATGCATTGCATACAATACTTTAACACATAGCTCTGACAGACAGCATCTTACTGCCAAATATCTTTTAAAGAAATAATATACTGAATAGCTATACTTATAAGCCAATTCCTGATTCAGCAACTTCCATATTTCCATTTATGGGAAACATGACTAACTCTTGGGAAAAATTATGTTTTAAGAGCAACTCTAACTCAGCCGATATAGTTCAGGCATTTTACCTGAAATATTGGGTGTTATGACTAATAAATTAGAGTAAACCAATCCTGCTTCTGTTTGTTAAAAAAATTGAACTATATTGCTCCGCTTAACTGACATATTGGCTCTATCAAAAGCTGAAATAATATATAAATAAGCCATAATGACAAGCAGTTAGCAACCGGATAAGTACAGGATGTGTGGCACGTAGTTTGTATCAGTATTATAAGAAATAAGATTTGAGGAGAAGGATATGGATTTTATAAATAATAAAGAATTTCTGAAGAACATCGCACAACACCTGAACTTATTCAATACAATTTCGGGAGGTATAAGCGAGACACAGGTAACAGTTGATAAGTATAAAAAGGGAGCTGTTATTAAGGTTTGGGCTGCAGGTGTAACTCCGGAGTCTTTTAAAGTGCTGGTACATAATAATGAGTTAACTGTTTACTCTTTACTACACAGTACTGATAATCCTGATTTACATGTGCCTATGTTTAACCAGGTGTTTATGCTACCGCCACAGGTAAATATAAATGAGATTGAAGCTGTTTACCATAATGGTAAATTACAGATCAGGTTGCCTTACCATAGTGCAGCCATCAGACCAAAAGAGATTGAAATTAAGCAACTATAAAAAAGAAGGGCTACTGTTAAGTAGCCCTTCTTTTTTATAGTTGGCAGCTATTATCTTAAATAAACTTTGCTTTTATAATAGAGGTCATATAATCGTGCACTTCCACTGTCTCCTGATCATAAGGAAATGTATTATACTTATCGGCTGAGGTTTGTGCTACCCGGCAACCGTTATTGATCATCATGTAAATTAATTCACGCAGGCGGAATGGGTGGCCTGCTACATTTAGTATGCAAACTGCATCGCTTGTTTCCACGTGCAGGAACATGTGCTGCACATGGTTTACATCCGTCATTATCTCCTGATCAGACATAGGTACTCCTTTTAACTTTGGCTTCGGTTTTAAACTATAATCCTGTAAAAGCTAAAATAGTGCCATCTGGCTACGGCGTTTATCTTAAACAGCTAATTGCCATTAGTTTATATTTGCTAAAAATGTTTTAGGTAATAGCCTCCAAGTATAATTTGTGCTAAAGCTAAAGTATAATATTTCTGATACATGTATACACAAAAACCGCAGGAAGTATATTTCCTGCGGTTTTCTTAAGTTTTATGCTACATGTTAATTTATTCTTGCTGCCGGCATGGTTCTCCCACCATGGTGCATCAGCATTTTAGCTACTTTGCCTTCTGCATCTTTCTCAAAAGTGATCATGGCCGGAGCTACTTTTAGAAAGAACTTGTCTTCTGCTTCAGGAAAGATATGGAATATATCCTGGTTGGGCCCCTCGGTATAAAGCTGGCCCTCCTGCAATGTTATTTTAAATTTTACATTAGGAGCTACCTGATACTCCCCAACGTAAGCCGATAACTGAGCATCTGAAAGCTGTGCCAGGGTGTGCACAACAGGCACCTGGTATTTTCCGCCTTGCACAATAGCTACTACATCTTTAGAAATAGGGCCATTTACCTGCTGCGATTCATAATTGCTAAGTATAGTGATAGCTATTTCCTGTTCCGGGAATCTTATGAAGTTGGCTTTAAAACCATTTATTGCGCCGCTGTGGCTTATTCGCTGCTTTCCATCCACAGAATCTATCACCCAACCATAGCCATAATCTTTCATTACAGGTGTAAACATTTGCTTTTTAGAAGCATCGCTCAACAGCTTATTACTGTTTAAAGCAGCATCAAATTTTGCAAGATCGGCAGGGGTGCTGTACATGGCCCCTGCTGCATGGCACCAACTCATATTTATAGATTTAGCTAATTTACGGTCAACTCCATCATGGTTATACCCCAATGCCATACCTGCTACCGGCTTGCTAAACTCCATACCTGTTTCATGCATCTTCAGTGGCTTCAATATCTGCTGCGCCAGTACTTTCTCGTAAGGTTTGCCGGTTACTTTCTCTATCACTTGGCCTAGCACAACAAAGCCGGTGCTGCTATACTTCCATTTAGTACCAGGTTCAAACTCCAGCGGCTTGTCTTTTACTAGTGCAACTATATCGTGAGTAGTAGCTGGTTTAGTGTTCACATCTTTCCAGTAATTCACAAAATCAGGAAGGCCAGATGTGTTTGAGAGCAAGTGGTGCAAAGTTATTTTATCTCCATTCGGGAAATCAGGGATGTATTTACTTACCTTATCCTGTACATTCAGCTTACCCTGCTCCTGTAGCTGCATTACCAGCACCGCAGTAAAAGATTTTGTAATAGAACCCAGACGATACTTTACATCTGCTCCGTTAGGAATGTGTTTTTCGTAGTTGGCCATACCAAAGCCCTGGCTGTATACAGGTTTGCCTCTTTCCGTTACGACCACTACACCATTAAATGTGCCCTGTGCCAGGTGCGCACCCAGATACTCGTGCAACTTACCGGTTACATCTTTCTGCACCTGCCCATAGGCACTGCTTACACCAAATACTACTGCCAGTGCAATAGCAGTGGCCACCTGCTTTGCAATAGCCACTCTGTTTAAAATACTTTTTTTCATAGTTTTATTTTGCATGTGTCATCTTCTTATCTGATGAAGACGCTGCAAATATATAACACACTACTATGCGATGCAAGGTACTATAAAATTAAAGTGGCGGATGGATCAGATTTAGTTGTAGAAGCAAATATTTAAAAAGTAAACTGACTTATCAGAAATAAAAAACACCCGGTTTATGGCCGGGTGTTCATTAATCTAAAAGCTTCCGCTCTCGAAATTTTTTTCTCGAGTATAAGTGGCGGATCATCCTTTTTTGCTACTACTAGCGTAAATTTACTTTTACCGTCATGGTAATAGATAAGCGTAGTCAGATCTTCATAGCCGATGCTATAGATCTTCCTTTTATTTCCAATAAAATTATATTTATCTAATTCAATATTTCTCAATAATCTCATAACCCTACTATCGTCTGGTATTATTAACGGTTACCACACGCCTCATGGTTTCAAATTCTTAAGGAGATACAACGCTTTCCTCTGAATAATTATAGAACCAAGGCCTAAACACAGGTGATAAACATTATATTAGTAGGTTCAAATACAATTATATGAAAGAGGCAATAGTAACAACTGCCTTGATTTTAAGAACAATACAGTTACAAAATATCCGATGTCGGCCATAGCTATAAGAGAAATTACCACCCTTGATGAAATGCTGAAGCAGCACCCGCTCATTCAGCAACTTAACCCTACTATGGCCGCTGATAAGTATGCACAGCTGCTCCGGCAGATGCTGCCAAATGGCTATCGAATGGTAGGTGTGTTTGATGCTGCTGTTTGTGTCGGATTATCCGGCTTTTGGATTAATACTAAGCTGTATAGTGGCAAATATCTTGAAATTGATAATTTTATAGTTGATGCGGCTTACAGATCGCAACAATTGGGCAAGCGCTTAGCCGACTGGTTATATAATGAAGCTGAGAAGGAGGGATGCCAGACTATAATGCTTGATGCTTATACATCTAACCACGGAGCACATAAATTCTACTTCCGGGAAGGCTTTCATATCAAAAGCTATCACTTTTATAAATCATTATAATGGAGCGAGGCAGGTATAGTTTCTGGGTCTGGTTGTTATACTTTGTTTTGTTCGAAGTAATTGTATACCTGGGGTTAAGCTACCTGCTATCAGGCCTTGGCGAAAGCAACCAGTACCAGGAAGAGAATACGGTGGTGCCTAACTGGGTAAAAGCGGTGGTATTTATACTTTTATACTTGCTATGCATGCTAATAGCCGTAATGCTGGTAAGCAACTTTGTACCTAACAAACACCGGAACCAGCTAATGAAGTGGGTATACATGGCTTTGCTGGGCCTTCCTGTTATGCTGATCATTCTTTTTAATTGATATCAATACTATAGCCGTATATATTCGTTATTAGCTATAATTTTAACTTATGTTTTTAGTTATGGGAAAACAACTTTACTCACTACTTGTACTTTGCTTTATTTCTTGTATAGGTGCCACAGCTCAACCTACACCGCGATATTTTATAAAGCTTCAATCCGGAGAGGTAGTTACTGCCAATAAGATTCAACTCAAGTCGCCACTGTTCAAGTCTAACCATTTTCTGCTGGATGATTCGCTAAAGTATAGCCCGGCGGCAGTTAGTATTTACCAGAACGAAGACGGCTATTTTGCCCGTATAGAGGCAGGCAACAACTCCGAAGCATTTGCCAAGCGCATTATAGAAGGTCCACGTATCGATAAATACTACTCATCCCGTACCACCTATGACCATTATGGTTACTCACCCTATGGGTATGGCTATGGTTACGGGATGCCACGCACCAGCCGCAAGCGTATTTATTATTTCTCCAAAGATGACGGCCCTTTATACTTGTTCACCCACGAGAACCTGCAGGAAGCATTAAGTGATAATGCAGCCAGTGCTACGCTCTTACATAATTACAAACGCGATAAATACATAAACACAGGTATAACCGTGATAGGCACAGGTCTGATGGCTTTAGGTATTTTAAATTCGCAGCAAACTGAGGATGGTACGCTTAAGCTTTCGCCGGTACTTTATGCCGGTGCCGGGGTATTAGGAGCACAGTTTGTTTTTAACCTTTTCCGAAAGGACAAGTTAACCCAGGCTATTCAGGTATATAATTACCAGATCAAACAATAAAAACTACTATTTCACATTCTACCAGAAGCCATAACTATAAAACCAGTGGAAAACCTTTTACTGTTACATGGGGCCCTTGGAGCAGCATCTACGCTTGCGCCATTAAAGAAAGCTTTAGCCGGGGAGTACAATGTTTATACATTAGATTTCTCAGGGCATGGCGGACTTGAGCTACCAGAGCAAGGATATAGTATCGCGCTTTTTGCCCAAAATGTGCTGGAGTATATGCAGGAACACCAGTTAGAGCATGTTCATATTTTTGGGTATAGCATGGGTGGCTATGTAGCTTTATACCTGGCGCAGCAGCACCCGGACCGTGTTAAAAGTATATTTACCTTAGCTACCAAATTTGCCTGGTCAGAGGAAACCGCTGCAAAAGAAGTAAAGCTTCTGAACCCGGAAAAGATAAAGGAGAAGGTACCTAAATTTGCAACTATACTTGCTGAACGCCATACACCACAGAACTGGGAACAGGTGATGTATAAAACTGCAGATATGATGCAGCAACTGGGCAAGCAGCCCTCGCTTACACCTGAGGTGCTTTCCTATATACAGCAGCCCGTACAAGTTGCCGTAGGCGACCGGGATAACATGGTAACACTGGAAGAAACAATACAGGCTTACCGCAACCTGCCAAATGCCAGCTTACTTATACTTCCTGCAACTCATCATCCACTCGAAACTATACCTGTCAGCAGACTGCAACACGAAATAAATTTATTTACCACAAGTATAGCTACTTCTTTACCAGCTTAACTCTTATGCCATTCAGAATTACACGAGCCCAGCATTTTCTCTTCAGCATCTTAACTTTATTTATCAGCCTTAGCTTATTTTCCTGCGCAGGCAGCAAAGCTGATTTTGGTGAACGAGGATATACCGAGCAGGGTAAAGCATCTTATTACAGCCGTAAGCTGCAGGGTCGTAAAATGGCAAACGGCGAGCCTTACCGCCGGCACAAGCTTACTGCAGCTCATAAAACCTTACCTATGGGTACCAAGGTAAAAATCACCAACACAGCTACAAATAAGTCGGTAAAAGTAAAGATCACAGACCGCGGCCCTTTTGTGAGAGGCAGAATTGTTGACTTGTCAGAGTCGGCAGCTAAACGGGTTGGATTAATACAGGCTGGCGTTGCCCCCGTAACCATGAAGGTAATACGACCAGCAGCCAGAAACTAATTAATAGTATATTACATATACTTACCCTTATATTCTGATCGTTAGCAGTATAAAAATAATATTTCCCTAAAATATACAATCATAAGGTTGTAAAACAGATAATTAAATTTTACATTTGAGTGTGAAAAATGTGTGTCAGAAGGTTCGGTTATTTATACCAGTAGCAGCTGCAGCAGTGCTACTGTCTTTACCGTGCACACATGTTTCTGCAAACAATAATCATGGCGCTACCACAGCGCAGACTGTTGCTCCTTCAGAAGAAAATGGCACCACTGCCAAAACCACCACTGCCAAGCCCAAAACAAAGCCTGTAGCTGCTAAAACACGCGATAAATCGGTGTTGGATGCTGATGCTCTGGATAGCCCTTTATCTTATTTTAAAGAGGCTTTCACTCCTGAAGAGGATAATAACGGCCATGATGGCTCCCCAACTTTAACAAATACAGTAAAAGCACTGGTAGCTACGCTTCTCTCTACTATTATGTAGCCTTGGCTTTCGGCTCACTTCCGGCTTTTAAAGCCCTGTTTCCCACGGAGTATATCAAAAAATAGCTTAAAGTCTGATGCCAGGCTGTAGAACGGGTATTTAAATGTAGCAGGTTTGTTACGCTCGAAAAAGAAATGCCCTACCCACGCAAACCCGTACCCGATTACCGGCACAGCCAGCAACCATTTATACTTACCTGTAACCAACGCAACTATAACTACAACAAGCAGTAAGGCGGTACCTATAAAGTGTAATGCTCTTGAAGTGGTATGCTGATGCTCTGACAGATAATAAGGATAAAACTCGCGTAACGAAGTATAGCGTTTTGGTTCGGTTGTGCCTGCCATAGTATAATCAATTAGTAACTATACCAACTTACACAAATCGGTCTATACTTTCAACTATACTTATACTGTTAAATAAGGTCTGTGAGCAGGGCCAGTACTAAGCCAAGTAGTGTTGCTACAAGCTTGTTGCGATTAAAGCTATGTTCCGGGCTGGTCTCGAAAAGTATAGTTGTGGAAATATGCAGGAAGTTACCAGCTACAAGCCCTGTAAGTGCAGTATAAACCATGCCACCAGCTTGCTCATGCGAGAGCAGCGAATTGCTAACTAATATACCCAGCGGTGAGCCTACAGCAAATATCAGCAGCCAGCTTAATGCCTTCCTGAAATCCTTAACCCGGGACAACAATACAGACATGAGTGCAAAGGCCGCCGGCACATGATGCAAGGCTACGCCGAGTAATACGGAGTAAAAGCTGCCCTGGTGGTGCATATGCCCTACATCTCTGTAATCCTGGTCTACCAGTATACTTCCTTCTAAAAAGGAGTGCACAAACAGGGAGCCTAATAAAAGGAAAGGGATTGTATCGGCGTCATGATCGTGTGCATGTGTATGCATGTGCCCATGCTCCACTCCATGCGAGAAAAGCTCCAGTATCAGTTGCAGAAAAAAGCCTGCCAGTACCCAGTACCCTACCAAATGCGGCTCTTTATTGCTCAGCAGCACATCCGGCAACAGGTGCGTAATTGTAATTGTAAATAAGTAAGCTCCACTAAATGCAAGGGCCATTTTAAGCCACCGCACATTATTTGGCGGAAACAGCTTTACAAGAAACCCGGACAGCATTACCGTAAAGAACAAAACCAGAATGGCTATAAACATGCCCAGAGCTTATTTTTTGAGAACAAAAATCATACGTTCACTGCTTTCCAGTTTAAAAGGCTGCAGATCATAATCGCCGAATACTTCGGCCAGCCGTAGTTGCGCCATCCTGAAGTACTCCATAAAATCTTCTTGCCGCAAGGCGCGCACCCTTTCTTCAAAACAGTAATCTTCGCCTTTGTCTGAGAACCGGATGGTCTTTACAATAAACCCATTCTCTACACCTCTATGAATATGGAATTCAATACCCTGTACCTCTTTCTTTTCTTCAGCTACCAGGTTGGCAATGGTCAAGTCAGTATTCATAAAGTCGATCACCAGCTTACCGCCATACTTTAAGGATTTGGCTACAGCACACAAAGCAACTACATTCTCGGTTTCGTTTTCGAAATATCCGAAGCTGGTAAACAGGTTAAGTATAAAGTCAAATTCTTCCGGCAGGTATACTTCGCGCATGTCGTGCACGGCAAAGTGTAGCTGCTTGTTCTCGAACTGCTTTGCATAATCTATGCTTTGCGCCGACAGGTCTATACCCGTAACATCAAAACCTTTCTGGTTCAGGTATACCGAATGGCGGCCTTTACCACAGGCAAGGTCCAGTATCTTCTCGTGCGGCTTTGGGTGCAGATAGGTTAGCAACTTATCAATAAACTGCTGCGCTTCCTGCTCATCGCGGTTGTTATACAATATATGGTAGTAAGGAGAGTCGAACCAAGTACTGAACCACTCTTGTTCCTGTTGTTCCATCGCAGTTTATTCTGTTGGCAAATGAGTTGCAAATATAGGGCTAAATTATCAGACCATGGGTATACGCACAACTATAGGCAAAGTACACCGGGTCAGGCTATAGTTTAACAGGTATAAAAAAAGCCTGCCGTTCCTGAAAGCAGGAACGGCAGGCTTTTATCTGAATTGATAACTTATGGTTTTTTCGGACTTGGCTTTACAGCACCAGCTGCAGTGTTTGTCTCCCCGGCTTCACGCACGCTGTCACCTGGCTGTATCGTATTATCACCCTGGTCGTGGTTAGGCATTACTTCACCGTGTGTAGAAGCCCCATGAGCTGCATCACCACCTTCTGCAATATCTTTAACACCTGCATCAGATACATTAGATGTGCTGCGCGTGCCTGGTTCTACATAGTCTGTAGATACCTTTTCACCTGGTCTGTAATCCTTTGGAGTATCGCAGGAAGCCATAAACAAACCGCAAACTGCGGCAAAAACTGCTATTACGTTTTTATTCATTTTTGTATGTTTTTATACTTGATCTATAGATACGGCACCTGCAATTTTACAGGCAACATCTTATACTATAATTACTTACGGCAAATGGTTAAATCTGGCTTATTGTACTGTTAAGCCAGCAGGTTCTTGCGGCGCAGCAAACTTTCCATCAGCTTTACATCGTTAGCGCCTACAAATATACGGTAAGGTAAGTGCAAAAATACCGGTGCCTGAAATGTACGTGCCAACCATCCTTTCCAGCCGCCTGGTAACTGGCTGGCAGTAGGAGGCTGCAGCCATAACAGGAATGCATCATCACTACGTTCTGCCTTCTCAATCATATCCCACGTCATGGTCATTCCTTCGCGTTCGTTGCGCTTCATAATAATCTGGCGTGAATCAATGTCGTATGTCAGTTTCTCGAACAGCACATTCCCCTGTTCTACACGTGTTACACCCACAATCTGAGCTGAACGAAGTGCGATGAAAAGTAACGTAACTATAACCGCAGCCACTACCCACCACCACGAAAAGCTGAATACAGCAGGCAACATTAGCAGCACAAACGGAATTAAGGCATACCACCACTCGCGGCGCCATACTTTGCCAAGGGCTACCTTGGTAAACATATCTTTATCTAACTGGTACTTTTTTGTGCGTATTGTGCCTGGGGTAGGTCCCTGCGGGGCACGAAAGCCGCCTCTGTTTGGTTGTTGCATTCTTGTAATTTCAGATTTTGTTGCCCTGCTGTTTCTTCTGCTTCTGTCTCTGGCTGCAGGGCTGTGCCAAAATTATAGTTTATAAGCCTTCAGGCTCAGGTCCATACTTTTAATAGAGTGCGTTAAAGCTCCCACCGAGATGTAGTCAACTCCACATTCTGCTACTGAGCGTATGGTTGTTTCAGTTATACCTCCGGATGCTTCTGTCTCATATTTCCCACCGATCATAGCCACAGCCTCACGCATCATTTCCGGGGTCATGTTATCCAGCATTATTCTGTGGATGCTACCTGTCTCAAGTGCCTGTCTTACTTCATCCAGGTTGCGGGTCTCTACTTCTATGCGCAAGTCTTTGCCTTTTTCCTGCAGGTAACGCTGTGTGGCAAGTATAGCTTCTTTAATGCCGCCTGCATAATCCACATGGTTATCTTTCAGGATGATCATATCAAATAACCCGAACCTGTGGTTATGGCCGCCTCCAATCAAAACAGCCCATTTCTCCATAATCCGGAAGTTTGGTGTTGTTTTGCGGGTATCCAGGAGTTTGGCGTTGGTGCCTTTTATAAGGTCTGTTAAGTGGTGCGTGTAGGTAGCAATACCGCTCATGCGCTGCATGCAGTTAAGCACCAATCGCTCGGCAGTAAGTATACTTTGCGCTTTACCTTTCACGGTCAGGGCTACATCGCCATACGTTACAGCTGCGCCATCCTGCAACAGCACTTCTACCTGCAGGCTAGGGTCTACGGCGTTAAAGATATAACCGGCCAGCTCTACGCCCGCCAGTATGCCGTCTCCTTTTACCAGCAGGCGCGCCTGGTTCTGTGCATCCGCCGGAATAGAGGCCAACGATGAATGGTCGCCATCGCCGATATCTTCGGCAAGTGCCATCGCGATAAAATCGCTTATACTTTTTTCGGTCAGGTATATAGGTCTCACAGTGCAAAAATAAAAAAAGGCTCGGGATTAACCCCGAGCCTTGCTAAAAATATACGCTTTAAGCTTAATCTTTTATAAAATTCATGGATTGTATCTTCGAATCTTTCATACGTACCAGCACGGTATAGCTTCCAGCTTTAGAAGTATAGGTACCAATAGCATATTGCTGGCCTTTGTCAGACGAGCCCTGGTGGCTGTACGTAAAGTCTACAGGAGCATTTTTGCTGAAAAAGTTCTTCATCACAAACTCAGCCTGCGTGTTACTATAACTGGTAGCTTCTTTACCGTTTAAGGTAAGTTCCACCACACCGCTAAAGTTGCGCGACAAGTCCTTAGAAGACCCTGCTTTCATCGCTGACTTTACACCATCCATCACGCCGCCTTGTGCCACAGCCTGCCCCGCAGACATGAACACGACCATCATCAGCAAAGAGAATACTGCAGCAAACTGTTTTAAATTTTTCATAATGTTGTTTGTAACCTTGCACACTTAATAGCTAAAACTATGCCAACAAATGCACAATATTTCAGGCAATAAAGATAGCAGTTATTAAGCTATATATAAAATCAGCATACTCTGATACAATAAAACCGAAACTATAATCTACTTCTCTGGTATTGCATACACAGTGTAGTTATGCACTTATACTAAACAGCCATTGTAAGATTATGCCTATATTTGCAATATGAACAAGCAGGTACTTTTAGTGATCCTGGATGGGTGGGGAATAGCCACGAACCCAGCGGTTTCAGCCATACACAAAGCACACACTCCTTTTTACGATTCTATCATCAGAAAGTATCCTCATGCCTATTTACAGGCATCTGGTGAGGCCGTAGGATTGCCGGAAGGGCAGATGGGTAACTCCGAAGTTGGCCATATGAATCTTGGTGCCGGCCGCGTCGTGTACCAGGACCTGGTGCTAATCAATAAAACAATAGCCGAGCACAAGCTAAGCAAAATGCCTGCCTTGGCTAATGCCTATAAGTATGCTAAAGAAAACAAGAAGCCTGTTCACCTGATCGGTTTAGTTTCTGATGGCGGTGTGCATTCGCATATCGAGCATCTAAAAGCACTTTGCACCGCAGCTTTTGATGAAGGATTGCAGCAAGTATATATCCATGCATTTACTGATGGCCGCGACACTGATCCGAAAGGCGGTGTAAAGTATATGAATGAGCTGAGCGAGCACATATACCGCACTACCGGAACTATAGCTTCTGTAATTGGCCGTTATTATGCAATGGACCGCGACAACCGTTGGGAGCGTGTAAAGCTGGCTTATGACCTGATGGTGAAAGGTGAAGGTACCTCTTCTTCTAATGTGATCGCTTCTATACTTGAGTCTTATAATGCCGGTGTTACCGATGAGTTTATAAAGCCTATAGTTCGTGTAGACAGCAACGGGGAGCCTGTGGCAACTATAAAAGATGGTGATGTCGTGATCTGCTTCAACTTCAGAACAGACCGTGGCCGTGAAATTACCCAGGCGCTTACACAGCGCGATTTCCCGGAGCAGAACCTGCACAAGCTGAACCTGCACTACGTAACCATGACCAACTACGACGATACATTTGAGAATGTAACGCCGATATTTGATAAAGATAACCTGAACAACACGCTGGGCGAAGTGCTGGAGAAAGCCGGCAGAACACAGATTCGCATTGCTGAGACTGAGAAATACCCGCACGTTACGTTCTTTTTTTCAGGGGGCCGCGAAACCGAGTTTAAAGGTGAGCGCCGATTGCTTTGTCCATCTCCTAAAGTAGCCACTTACGACCTGAAGCCGGAAATGAGTGCTTATGACCTGCGCGATGCCTTAGTGCCGGAACTGCAACAGAAGAGCGCCGATTTTGTGTGCCTCAACTTCGCCAACCCGGACATGGTGGGCCATACCGGTGTTTTCGAAGCTGCCGTAAAAGCCTGCGAAGTGGTAGATGAGTGTGCTGCTGCCGTGGTAACTACAGCCCTCGAAAACGGGTATGATACCATTGTGATTGCAGACCATGGCAACGCCGATTGCATGATTAACGAAGATGGCTCGCCAAATACCGCGCATACAACTAACCTGGTGCCATGCATTTTAGTAAGTAATACTTTTGCCGGTGAACTGAACGATGGTAAGCTGGGTGATATTGCACCAACTATACTTGAGCTGATGGGTATATCACAACCAGCTGAAATGACTGGTAAATCACTGATAAAACATTAAAACTGTGAGAAACTATAGTTTAGCCTTAGTAAGTAGTATGTTACTGGCGCTGGCAGCCTGCGAACAGCCTGTACCCCGTAGCAGCTCTACCGACGATGGCTACTATAACCTGACAGCTTATGTACAGCAGGAAAAGCAGCGCCTGCAGACCGAACAGCCTGCTGTACTTAAATCAGTGCAAACAGAAAATGAGCCCGCTGAAACGATACAGACAGATAGGCTTGATTGGGAAGAAGAGCTTACTGTGTTTGAAGAAGCTGATATAAGTAAACCCACCCTGCGGGAGTACTATACCAGGGAAGAACAAGCCTTACCCGATGGTGGCAAAATCATTAAGTTTGTAAAGAAGGAAGATGCTGAAGCTCCTGTAATGTATCTATACCTGCAGTTAAGCCCTGAGCAAAAGATACAACGCCTGGAAGCTACCCTGCTGGACCAGAACCTGCTCTTTTTTTCTAAACGAAAAGCTATACTTGATGCCAACGCGGAAACTGGCAAGTTAGAGAGCTATAGTGTAAATGGTGTTCAGAAATTGATCTTCGGAGACTCTTTACATTACACTATACAGGCCAACCTGTAGCACATAAACTTCCATTAAAAACGCATACACTAATTTAAAATTTGCACTTTACCCTCTTTTATTTGTAATACGTAAGCTATTTTATACTTCTACTCACAGCTTTTATGCGTTTTACTACTCCTTTGTGGCTCTTGCTGCTGCTGTGTTTGGCTATGCCAGGCTATAGCCAGGTTGCGCCTGCCAGTAAACCTAAAGGCAGAACCTGCGCAACAGACCAGTATCAGGAACTACTGGAACAAGAACAACCGGGAATAAAACTGCAACAGCAAAAGGCAAAGGAAGCTGCACTGCAATACATTAATCGTCAGTCAGAAGGAAAAGCGCTGCGCAAGGCAACAACTATCACTATACCTGTTGTTTTTCATGTGCTGTACAATACTCCGGAGCAGAACATTTCAGATGAACAGATCTACTCGCAGTTGGCCGTATTGAACGCAGATTTCAGGAGGACCAATGAAGACAAAATAAATACCCCCAGCCATTTCGCCGCTTTGGCAGGAGACGCAAATATAGAGTTCTGCCTGGCCTCTACAGACCCAAATGGCGAACTGTCGAACGGTATTACGCGCACCCAAACAGCTACAACCAGTTTTAGTGTGAGCAACAGCCGGATAAAACGCAGTGCCAATGGTGGCGCGGATGCCTGGGACCGAGACCAGTACCTTAATATTTGGGTAGGTAATATCGGAGATAACATTTTAGGCTGGGCTACTTTCCCAGGAGTTATGACATCTCCTCAGAACGATGGAGTTGTACTACACTACCAGACAGTAGGCGCTGCTCCCTATAACACTACCAACTGGCAATATAACAGAGGCCGCACAGCAACCCACGAAATAGGTCATTGGCTCGGGTTACAACATATTTGGGGAGAAGCGAGTGCATCCTGCAACGACTCTGATGATATAGAAGACACCCCGAATCAGTATAAACCCAATTATGAGTGTCCGAGTGGAATAATGCTTTCCTGTGGCAATGGCCCGTATGGCGATATGTGGCAAAACTACATGGATTATAGCGATGATGCCTGCATGAACCTGTTTACGAACGGCCAGATTGCTTACATGACTGCTGTCCTTAACTCCTCCAGAAGTAAACTATTGATATCCGTAGCATGTACCGGCGGCTTACGGGCTGATTTTGAAACAGCTACAGACACTTTAATACAGGCAGGAGAAACAGTCGCGTTTAAAGACAAGTCGGTGGGGGTAAAGCCTACATCATGGCTATGGGAATTTGAAGGCGGTACACCGGCACTATCTACAGAGCGTAACCCTATTGTTACTTACAAAGCCCCGGGCAAGTATAAGGTAAAGCTTACAATTGCTAACAGCGAGATGAGCAGCACCGAAACAAAAAGCCAGTTTGTTGAGGTTACTTCAAATGAGCTAGTAGTTTATCCGATACCGGCCTCTGATTATATCCTGCTGGAGCAGCCTGCTCATGTAGAGCTAAAACATGTAGAATTAATAGACAGAGTAGGCAAGGTTATGTTAAGCCAGGAAGTAAGCACCCGTAAAGCAGAATTAAACACACAGGGCCTGCCCGCTGGTATATACTTCCTGCGAATCAGTGGCTCTACAGGAGTGGAAACTAAAAAGATAACGATACTCCGGTAAACTAGCTGTTACTTCCCGTTAAGGTCACTACTATCCAGCGTTTAGATGTATGGTTGCGGTGCTCGCACAGGTAAATTCCCTGCCAGGTACCTAAATTAAACTTACCGTTTGTGATAGGCACTGTTACAGAACTGCCAAGTATAGCTGCTTTTAAGTGTGCAGGCATATCATCGGGTCCTTCTGTAGTATGCCGGTAATAGGGAGCATTCTCTGGTACCATCTTATTAAAGTGGCTTTCAAAATCCTGTCGCACAGTGGGGTCTGCATCTTCGTTTATAGTTAAACTGGCTGAAGTATGCTTTATAAAAATGTGCGCTATTCCTACTTTAATATCTTCCAGTTCCGGCAACTGCGACTCGATCAGGTCTGTGATCAAATGAAAACCCCGTTGTACAGCCGGCAATCGTATTTCTTTCTGATACCACATATTTAATTTCGAATTTTGATTGAGTGAATAACTGAATAAGGACCTAAATTAAAATGTACTATAATTGCTCATTCCTGAGATACAGTTTTGAGGATGCTAAATAAAAAGTATACTTCACATCTTTTCATTCACTCATTCAAAATCCAGTTATTCAAAATTAATCTATCACACGTTCGTAGGCGCCTATGTCCGGGGTGGTGGAGTGGCGGTTGGTTCCGGTAAGGTCTTTGGTTATAGTTTGTAATACCTTGGCCGCATTACTCGCCGGAGATAGTGTATCTAACCTGAAGTTATACTTGGCTGCTTCCTTAAACTTTGGTTCTAGGTTAAATATGTTGCCGTTACCGCCAAGCTGATCTTTATACTTTGCGGTGCGCAGCAGGTTGTTAGCTACTTCTATTCTTGCGCCATCTTTTACATCTAACAACAGTTCATCTTCAGCACTAAAATCATCTGAGTAAACTATAGAATTGATCAGGAGCAGGCTCGTGGGTTTGTCTTTAATTTCCGTATCCGGAATGTAATCTGTAACTACAAAGGCCGGTGTTTCGCGGGAAAGTGTGCTGTTATAGTTTACAATAGTAGAGTATAGCACTTCATAATTACCTCCACCAAGCCCCCCGAAGCCAAATTGCCCGCAGTTGTAGATCAGCGAATTAACAACCTGCACATCCGAAGTAAACGCAATAATCCCATCCAGGAAAGCATGTGCTATTACACAACCTTCTACCAGGGTACCTGCCTTGCCGGGGTTACCTATGCGTAGCCCATAGGTTGTATTAAATACATCTGCATACTTTATACTATTGTTGCTGCTCTTGGTCAGTATCCGGATACCTTCCCACTGCCCCGGTGCACGCACGTATTCCGGCTCTCGACGGTACCCACTGAATACCACCCGCTCCTCAGGAGTACCATTTACCTGCAGCGACCCATTTACCAACAACACACCCTTACTACCTGCTACTATGCGTGCGCCCTTTTCTATTGTTAGTGTAGCGCCTTCCTGTACTAAAATAGTGTCCATTAGCACGTGGGGCAGGTCGTTTGTCCAGGTGGTGGTGCCAATCGTTTCTTTGCGATGAAAAACAGCATTCTGGCCATAAGCTACCAGTTTTACACTTTGCCGCTGCCCGTTTGTATCAAAAAGTATGGAGTCAGCCACCAGGAAAGGCAGGCTCGCATCATTCGGGTTGATGTTCACCTTTACTAAAATATACAGGCTGTCTTTGCCGCGCAGTTCCAGGTTGTTGCGAACTATACTTTCCTGGCCGTTAATGATGAGGTTGTAAGGAGAGGCCTCGGCGCCAGCCAGAGTGATGTTACTGATACGAACTGCCTTTTTATTGGGATTATATACTTTCAGGCGTTTGGTTACACTGCCTTGTGTCACAAATACGGTATCAAACAACACCGTGTCCTGCGAGAAAGAAAGTATGGCGCCCCTGTCAGTAGTTACTATTTCATCCTTCGGCTCACAACTAAGTAGCGAGAGCAGGCAGAGCAGGGGCAGTATGGCGAGCAGGTATCTCAAAGTATAATGTTGGTTATTCGTTGTTCGCTTCTGAAAGTATAGGTTGTAGAGCACCCTTATACTTATCTGGTCTTCAACGGTTCAGCAACTTAACCATTAAAACACCCAACAATTTAGCAATAAAAAAGAAAAAGGATGCAGTAGCGGCTATACTTGCTTCTGCATCCTTTTTAATAACTCTTATCTGTTACAGATATTATTCTGCTGTAGCGCCTTCTTTCAGTCGTTCAGCGTTTTCTGCAATTCGCAGTTCTTCTACAAAGTCATCGATGCCGCCATCCATTACGTTTGGCAAGTTATAAACTGTATAACCAATACGGTGATCGGTAACACGGCCTTGTGGGTAGTTGTAGGTACGGATCTTATCTGAACGATCGCCGCCGCCTACCATGCTTTTACGCTGAGCACCTTCGGCTTCGTTTTTCTTAGCTAGTTCTACTTCATAAATACGTGAGCGAAGTACTGCCAACGCTTTGTCAAAGTTCTTAAGCTGCGATTTCTGGTCCTGGCACTGGGCTACAATACCGGTTGGAAGGTGTGTTAAACGAACCGCCGAGTATGTTGTGTTTACCGACTGACCACCCGGACCTGAAGAACAGAAAAGATCTTTACGGATATCGTTCATGTCGATCTCCACATCAAATTCTTCTGCCTCTGGCAACACCACCACCGATGCCACCGAAGTATGGATACGGCCTTGCGTTTCGGTAGCCGGTACACGCTGCACACGGTGCACACCAGATTCGAACTTCAGTTTGCCATATACATCGTCGCCGGTGATACCAACTATAATTTCTTTATAACCACCCGAAGTACCTTCTGTAGCATCCATCAACTCCATTTTCCAGCCCTGCTTTTCAGCAAAACGGCTGTACATGCGGTAAAGGTCACCGGCAAAGATAGAAGCTTCGTCGCCACCCGCACCCGCACGGATTTCCATGATAATATCCTTACTATCGTTAGGGTCTTTTGGTATCAGAAGTTCTTTCAGAGTATCTTCCATCTGATCGCGCTGCGGCAACAGGGTATCTAGCTCTTCTTTAGCCATCTCCCGGAAGTCCTCATCCTTTTCAGTAGCAATTACCTGCTTTGCATTATCAATATTGCTCAGAATGTTCAGATACTTCTTATATTCAACTACAATCTTGTCAAGGTCTTTATACTCTTTGTTCAGCGCCTTGAACCTCTTCATGTCGCTGGCCACATCCGGCTGAATAAGCAACTGGCTTACCTCTTCAAAACGCTGGTTTATGGCTTCTAATTTATCTAACATTGTGCTTCTCTGGTTTTAGGCTGCAAAGATACAAAATTGGCATATAGATTTTATTATCCATTTTGCCACCTAAGTATAAATCTGCTGCCATAATTTGTTCTAAGCTATAACTTTAAACCTGCACGTATAGTTTCAGAAGCTCTTAAACCAAATAATGAATGCTACATTATAGACAAAAACTATTAAGGGATAAATTAAATCTATTGAAACTATTATAAGAGTATCACCTGAAACATTTACTTTTGGCAGGAGTTAATAACTAGTGACATTCCTCTGATCAATTAAAATTCAAAAGAAGAAATATGGCTGTAATAGTAGCAACTGACAACGATTTTACTCAAGTACTGAACTCAAACCAGAAAGTGGTAGTGAAATACTTCGCTGATTGGTGTGGCAGCTGCCGCCTGTTTTCGCCTAAGTTTAAGCGTATGTCTGATGACGAAGCTTTTGCAAGTATAGCTTTTGTGGATGTGAACGCTGAAACAAGCCCGGAAGCACGTAAGCTAGCCAGCGTAACCAACCTGCCATTTTTCGCCATCTTTAAAAACGGACAATTGGTTGACACTGTAGCTGCCAGCAAAGAAGAAGCTGTTCGCGAACTGATTCACAAACTAGATGCTTAATAACCATGAAAATACCTGCGATTAAAAAACTGGTAGAAACCTATAAACTAGACGAACTGGTTGCTGCTGAGGCTGCCATTGTAGATGAACAGCCTTTAGCAATTGAAGTGGAAGGCGACGACGAAGGCGAGCAGCTAACGCACGTATTAGCCGCCGTCTGGATACTGAATGAAATGAATGATAATGGCGCTGACTTTAAAACTGCTTTGCGCGCTTATACCCAAAAAGTGCGGGTTTCTATCAGTTAGCTATACTTTATACCTCTAACACAAAGGCCCGGACAGTTAGCCCGGGCCTTTGTGTTATAAGTTATTTTTAGAAAAGTATTCTTCAGCCATTTTGCCTCCCATATCGGTACAGATGCCGCGCACATAGTATAAATAAATACTCCGGAATACTTCTGCCAGGTCATACTTGTCCGGAGGGAAAACCATAGGGTTGATCATCATAAAGAATTGCTCCAGTAAAATCTTGGTAACCAGTTGCAGGTTTATATCCCTGCGGAAGTAACCTTCCAATATACCTCTGTTCAGAATTTCGGCATTTACCTGCTGGTTGTTTCTGCTTAGGTTATCCATACTTGCCTGCCACGCTTCCGGGTAAAGCTGCATATCAGAAATAAAAACAGGATTGATATCCTTCATTTTTGTTATACCATCCACCAGCAACATCATAATCTCTTCAACTGGGTTTTTAGCTTTGGATAACATTTCCTGCTGTTCCAGCTTCTGCTTTTCAATATCAAACCGGACAACCTGCAATACCATATCCTGCTTGTTTGCAAAAAGCTCCTGATAGGTTGCTTGCCTGATATCCAGCCTCCGGATAATATCGGCTTCGGAATTGGCCTCTATTCCTTCACGTTTAAAAAGTTGCAGGATTTCTTCCAGTATAGTTTCTAAAAAAGTCATTGTTTATTACTGTAGCAGGTATAAGCTTTATCAATGAAGCTATACTTACGTAAATCGAGAGTTTATTGATTAATTGGTCGGTCAGGTAAAAGTATAGATACTTTACAGTAACTACAAATGACTTTAAGGTGAGGAAGGAGTTTAAATAAGAAAGTATAACCCTAGAAAAAAAAGCAACTGTACCAGGTATACTACTGGTGCCAGCCTGTTATGCTTATAAATAGCAGTAAAATGGAAATATAGCTGCATCAGGAAAGCCAGCAACAGCCAACCTATATAATTAGAGAACGGAATTACATTGCCCTGCCAGTTCCAGAAATCAAAGTGCATGGCTACCGGCTCCAGAAAAAAATCGAGCAGCACCATTAGGGCAGAGCTAATTAAAGCCTTAGCCCACGGGTTTACGTTGAATTTAGCGGCTATAGTTCCGGTGCTGTACGTTAGCATCAACCAGTTTAACCCTATTAACAAAGGCACCTCCCACAGTTTTATACCTAAAGCCGCGCCATACCTGTACTGCCCAAACAGCAAGCCTGTGTGCACACCTATTACTTCTGCCAAAAACCCGGTTACAGCTATAACTGTTGCAAACAGTATAAAATGCGCATTCCAGTTCCGGTGCAGACTAAAAAGCAGCATATTGGTAAGCAGCAGGTTTAATGGTGTAAGCTCCTGAAAGTACATAGGCCGCCCACTGAATAACAAACCCCAGAAACCTACTGCATGAAAGATAATAAGCACGGCCAGGGCAACCCAGAAACCTAACCTTTTAGCAGGTCTGGCTGGTGTAAGTGTAGCGCTATCAGTTATACTTTTAATCATCAGGTTTATTTATACTTTGGTGCCGGAGCCAGATCTGCCACAATTTTAGCCGAAAGCAGACAAAGCGGAATGCCACCGCCCGGGTGTACACTTCCTCCGCAAAAGTATAGACTGTTAAGCTTGTTACTAAAGTTCGGGTGACGAAGGAAGGCTGCTAACCTGTTATTGGAGCTACTGCCATACAGTGCCCCTGCAAACGACGATGTACGACTTTCTATAGTTAATGGGTCCAGCACCTGTTCCTGTTCAATTAGTGGCTCCAGGTCTATGTGCAACATCTGGCTGAGCTTGCGCAAAACTGTTTCACGTGTAACGGCTGTCAGTTCCTCCCATTTCTGCCCCTGGTGGTGCGGCACGTTCACCATCACAAACCAGTTCTCGCTGCCGGCAGGTGCATCTTCAGGTTCCAGCTTAGAAGTAATATTAACATAAACAGTTGGGTCCTGACTTATAGTTTTGTGTTTAAAGATATGCTCGAACTCGGTTTTATAGTTGCCGCTGAAGAATATGTTATGCAGGTGCAGCTGCGGAAATTCTTTATTAATGCCCCAGTAATAGATCAGGGCTGAGCTGGAACGTGGTTGCTGTAATGTTCTTTCCGGTGCCGGTTGGTCAGGTAACAACCTGCGATATGTAGGTACAACATCCATATTACTGACTACCACATCTGCAGTATACTTCCCGGTAGTAGTTCGCACGCCGGTTACTTTATTATTGGTAACAAAAATCTGCTCTACCTTCTCGTTATACCTGAACTGCACACCCAGCTCTTCGGCCAGTTTTACCAGGCTTGCTGCTATACTATAAATGCCTCCTTTCGGGTAAAAAGCGCCAATGCCGTGTTCTAAATGTGGTATGATATTAAGCGTGGCCGGTGCCTGATAAGGATCAGATCCATTGTAGGTAGCAAACCTGTCGAGCAGCTGCACAAACCGATGATCAGAAAAAAGGCTTTTGTTAGCATCGTGCATAGTGGTTGTTAGTCCTAAATCAGGCAAACACTGCAGCGATTTCAGCACATCGGTGCTCAGGTAAGTATTTAGTTTGTGAAGCGACTTGTGCAGAAATGTATCGGCGGTGCCTTTATAAAGACGCGCACTTTTGTTAAGCGCTTCTATTACCGCTTGCTGTGATACTCCTAGTTGTGTCTCGGCTTCCCTGGCAAACTGTTCCGGATCAGCATAAGCTTTTAATTGAGCACCATCCGGCCAGAAGTAATGTGTAATCAGATCTAAACGGGTATAGGTAAAATAATCTTCAGGGTTTCGATCAGCAAGTATAAACAGCTCATCTACCAGGTGCGGCAGTGTAAACAGCGATGGCCCAGCATCAAACCTATAGTTACCCAGCCAGAACTCATGCATTTTACCACCAAAGCTTTCATTGGCCTCAAACACAGTAACCTCATAGCCTTTTACGGCCAGCCTTATACTTGCTGCAATGCCGCCAATACCGGCTCCTATAATTGCTGCGCTTGCCATACTGTAAGTTACTTATTTCTGTGTTTCTGTGCACTAACTGACAGTGCCCTGCAAAGGTTTTAGGAGTTTATACTTTACCAAATATTTTATGGTAAATGGGCTTGCGCATGCTAAACTGTGCTACCATAAGCGGGTAAAGCAGCAGGTCGAGCAACCTGTTTCCGGTGCTGTATGTAATGATGTCGTGGATAGTTGCCCCGGTGCTGTTACTTGTTACTAAATGTTGGTGACGCCATACTTTAAGCGGGGGAGGGAGGACCTGGCCTTCATCTGTAAAATAAGCATCTTTATCAGTTATACTTCTGTCGGTGATCAGGCTTTTCCAACGGAAAGATTTTATACCTGTTTGTAATTCTACTTCAACTATATCGCCTGGTTCAGATCCATCAAACCTGATCAGGTTAAGTTTAGGATAGGGCGGAGCCAGCTTCCGGAACAACTGCTCATCAAAAGCATCAAACACCTGCTTAAAGTTTTGCCTGACGTTGGTTTTAAGATGAAGTCGCACTTTTAATTGTTACCTGTTAGTTGCTGATTGTTTTTCCTAGTGTCATTTCGAGTGTAGCGAGAAATCCAATACAGCTTAAAATAGGTTTCTCACAAGGTTCGGGATGACAAGAAGGCTTTATGTAAAGAATAACTAACAGCAACTTCAAAAGTTATACTTGCTTACAAAAACAAACGCCGCTACAATTATACTTGCAACGGCGTTTTATACTTTGTCTCGCTTGTACTCTAGCTCAACAGGTTATCTATATCTTCCTTGGTCAAGCTCTTGATCACATTTTCGTCGGTACTGATAAGGTCGTTTACCAGTTGCAGTTTCCGGCTTTGCAGCGCCAGTATCTTTTCTTCAACAGAGTCTTTGGTAATAAACTTATAGGTAAAGACCGTATTCTGCTGCCCGATGCGATGTGCTCTGTCTACGGCCTGTGCTTCTACGGCCGGGTTCCACCAAGGGTCAAGTATAAACACATAATCGGCAGCCGTTAAGTTTAACCCTACGCCACCAGCCTTAAGCGAGATCAGGAAAACTTTTATACTTTCATCTTTCTGGAAAAGCTCTACCTGCTCCTGTCGGTTTTTAGTATTGCCATCCAGATATGCATACGTAATGTCACGCTCGTTTAAAGCAGTTCGCACAATTTCCAGGTGCCTCACAAACTGGCTAAATATTAACACCTTATGCCCTTTGCCTACTACGTTCTTGGTCATGCGCAGCACCTCTTTAATCTTGCCTGATTCCCCTTCATAGTTCGGGTCAGCCATAAGTGGGTGGTTAGCGATCTGGCGCAGCTTCATCAAACCCTGCAACAGCATAAACTGGGTATTAGCCGGCCCGTTCTCTTCCAAGTTCTTAAGAATCTTGTTTCGGTAGTACGACTTTGTTTCCTCGTAGGCATGTTCCTGCTCTTCCGTCATTTTACAGAAGGTGGTATGCTCTATTTTCTCAGGAAGTTCTTTAGCGACCTGCGATTTGTGCCTGCGAAGTATAAATGGTTTAATGAGCGCGTGCAGCTTACGCGTTTTCTGTTCATCCTTCTCCTTTTCGATCGGCTTCAGGAATTCCTTCTTAAAGAAGTGTTGGTTACCAAGCAATCCAGGGTTAATGAACGACATCTGTGACCACAGATCCATTGTGCTGTTCTCTACAGGAGTACCGGTAAGTATAAGCCTGTGCTTCGACTTAAGTGCCCTTACTGCTTTAGAAGTTGTAGAATCCGGGTTTTTGATCGCCTGCGACTCGTCCAGAATAATGTAATCGAAGTAATACTGTTTCAGCAATTCCGCATCCAGGCGCACAATACCATACGATGTCAGCACCACATCATACTCCTGGAAAAGAGAAATATCTTTGTTGCGATATGTGCCGGTATAGCTTAATATGCGCAGGTTTGGTGTAAATTTCTGTGCTTCGGCAAGCCAGTTATAAATAAGCGAAGTAGGCATTACCAGCAACGAAGCCGAATCAGCTGCATGTTCTTTACGGTGCTGCAGCATTGCCAGTGTTTGCACGGTTTTACCCAGACCCATATCATCTGCCAGACATCCGCCAAATTTATAGTTCTGCACAAAATGCAGCCAGTTGTATCCCGCCTTCTGATAAGGCCGCAGCTCACCTTTAAAACCTGATGGTAACGGATGGTCTTCTATTGTTTCGAACTCCCGAAGCTTCTCCAGCTTGCGGCTCATGGTTACGGTTGCCAGGTTGCCGTTATACAAGTCATTTACCAGTGCCATGTGGTGCTTGCGCAGCGTCAGGCGCTCGTCACCTTCCGAGAAAGCAAATAACTCTATGTACTGTGTAAACCATTCATCCGGTATTACTGCAATCTGCCCGTTGGGCAGCATAAACTCGTTGTTCCTTGTAAGAATGTGATGCTTTAACTTGATAAACGGAATGCTGAACTCGCCAAACCTGACTGTACCATGTATATCAAACCAGTCGTTGCCTTCCGTTATACCTACTTCCACGGCTACATCACCAATAAAGTAGTTCTTCCCGCTCTTATCTGATTGTTTTATAGTATAGCCTTTCTCTTCGAGCGCTGTAATGTTTGCTCCCAACCAGGCAAAGGCAGCGCTTTTCTCCAACACAGCCTTACCATTCTTCATTTCCAGGCCGCGGTTGTTAAGCTCTTTACAAAGCTCTTTTTCCCGTGCCGTATCGCGCAGCAGCCTATGAAAAATATAGTTCTCTGAAGCCTTCTCCAGGCTTACACTTATTTTCTTGTTTTCACCGGCCTGCACTTCCTGCTCACCATATTTGTAGCCAAGCTCAAATAATATTTTATCCGGCTCGCGGTCAGCTTTCCCATCAGGCTGCGAAACAGAAAGAAGCTCAGACACCTGGGCCGCTTTTATAGTTGAAAAGGTCAGTTGTGGTTCCGGGCTATACTTCTCTTTCCTGATTTCGAAGGCAGTAGCATATACATCGAAAGACTCTATTAAAGGCACCACAAATTTGCTGAAGTAGTTTTCTTCAATAGTGCGTGGTATGGCAATAAAGCGCTTGTTCAGGAAGGGCTGTAGTTTTTTACCATCTATCGGCTTCTCAAAACTATAGATCACGTTATTCAGCAGTAGCCAGGCCGGCTCATAGCAGATAAGCGCAGCATTTTTAAACATGAACTCCAGCTTCTGGCCGGCATATTTTATAGTTGGGAAGTAGTGTGTGCTGCCGTCTTCGTGACGGTGGAAATGAAACAGAACAGAAGCTTTTTCAGGTGCAATGGAGATTTTGCGCCAGGTTGGCTCTCCATCTTTGCCCATAATAAAAGTCTGTTTACCGCGCAGCAGTTCCAGTATCTTGCCCATGCGCCCCTGTATGTAATGAATTATACTTTCCTGTAAGGCTTTGTCTCCCTTTTCAGGGTCGTATACTTTCAGGAAGAAATCGACAGGGGTCATCTTTTTCGGCGAGAAACGCTTTAGCACCGCATCCTGCTGAATCTGATCGATCAGCGGCATCAGCTTAAAGTCATCTGCATCAAGGCGGGAGCCAAACTCGTCTGCGTTTTTAGCAGAAATATTCTGGTGCTGCAGTGTAAGCTGCCCACGCGAGTTTACCTGCACTACAAAAGATTCGAACAGGTAACCGAGGTACTCATGTTCTAAAAGGGAATAAACTACCTGAAAAGGCTGGGTGGTAAAAACTTTCATTCCAGATTCAGTTTCGGACTACGAATGTACCCATCTTTCAGGTCAGAACCTATTAAAATCGGGCTTTTCGCAAGTATGCATGCATAATTTCAGCCAATAACCTGCAGGTAGCGGTTAATGTTTTATAACATCACGTGTATTATAAAAAGAGCAGCTGTGGCTGGAAGAAAGAAAAGAACGAGTGAGTATAAAAAGAAGATTAGATATTCTCGGTCACGGACATGGCTGCTGCTTTACGAGCCGGCCTGATAGAAACCAGAAGTGTAATCAGCACGATGGCTGCACCCGTAAATATAAAGTCCTGTATCTCCATTTTAATAGGGTAAGCCTCTACCAGCGAAGTCGCCATTCCCATCGAGATAACACCGAATGTCTGCTGCAGATTGCAGATCAGCATCCCCATCGATAAGCCATAAGCTGCCCCGATAAATGCCACCAACGCACCTTCAAAAAGGAAAATATTACGAATAGTAGTAGCTGTCGCTCCCATTGAGGCAAGTATGGCAATGTCCTTCTTCTTATCGATCACGAGCATCGAAAGGGAGAAGAAGATGTTGAGCGATGCAATGAAAAGTATAAACGCAAACGTCACAAATACAAACAGTTTCTCTACCTTAACAGCTCTCAGCAAACTGGTATGCTGTTCGTCGCTGTTCTGTATTCTGAACTTCTCACCTAATAGTTCCTGCAGAGATTGTTTTACTTGTTCTATGCGATAGCCTTCATCTACTTTAATTTCCAGGGCAGTGCGTTTACGACCGTACTCCAGCAACTCTGCAGCATAATTTAACGGCACAAACACATAGGCATCATCGTACTGCCGCTCTATGGCAAATACCCCGCCCGGAAGTATAGGCATGCTGTTGAAAGCACCTTCGGGATTCATGGGATTAAACTTTGTATTGCGCGGATACAGAAACTGCATCGGAACAAACTGGTTGCCCGGCTTTATAGATAACTGGTATTGCACCCCACGGCCCACCAGCGCATAATAAGTATCGTTTTGTATCAGGTGATGATGGCCTTCTACTACCGAGGTATCGATCTCGTTCTGCTGGAAGAAGTTTTCACTTACACCTTTTACTTTAACTACCATCTGGCGGTCGTTGTAACGGAGCAGGGCATTATCTTCTATCACTTCTGACACTACAGCCACGCCCGGCATACGCCTGATGCGGTTCATGAACTCGGTGTCTGTCTCAAAAGCCTTACCTTCTACAACCGTAATTTTAAGATCGGGGTCAAAACTGGAGTATATTTTCCGGATAAGGTCTTCCAGGCCATTAAAAACTGATAACACTATAATGAGCGCCATAGAGCCCACAGCTACGCCTATCATCGCAATATTGGAAATAATGCTGATGATGTTCCGCTTCTTTTTAGAGAAAAAGTAGCGTTTCGCTATGAGAAAAGGGACGTTCAAATTTTCGTTGTTCGTGTATTGTTTTTAGTGTTTCGGATCTCCAGCCAAACTATAGTTGCTTAAGAAAATGAATTCGTAATTCGTAATTCGTAATTCGTAATTCTATACTTACTTCCAGGCTTTCACGATCAGACCAGTACCGGATGCATGTCTGTTATTTACATCCAGCCAGTTAAGTATAAGGCTGAACGGGAACGTAACAAGATAATAAAACGGCAGCAGGATAAAGAACACTTTTGACGTGTTCAGCATCAGCATCGGGTACTTCATCGATAACCTCCAGGAGATTTGCCCTGGCTTGCCATACGAGTACCGAGCTTCCATTTTACTGAATCCGGCTGAGCGTAGCTTATCCTGAATTTCATTTATATTGTAGCCATCGCGTACGTGTTCCTCAATAAAAGAGGTTTCATCATCGCCGTGCACATCAGAGCCGCCCTGGTCAGAAGGAGTTGAAATCACCAGCATACCACCCGGACGAAGCGATGCATAAAAATTCTTGAACACATCTACATCTTCCAGAATATGCTCCATCACATCCACTGAAAGTATAAGGTCGTAGCTTTCGGGCTGACGGAAATGAACCAGGTCTGCAATTTTAAACAGCACGTTATGGCGACCAAGTGCACGCATAAACTGGTTATTGTCTGATACCTGTTCTTCCTTTACATCTACGGCAAGTATATTCCACTTCGGGCTCATACTGGATAAATGGTAGGTATACTGGCCAAAACCGGCACCGGCATCTAATATATTCTGCTCTTGGTTGCGACGGTTACCAGCCCACTGACGCAGTTCTTTGTGCACATGCCATGTACGCAGCAGCAGTAAATCTAACAGGTTAAAAAATACACGACGCAGGAAAGGAGTTTTGTTGAAAACATCTCCTAAAACCCGCTTTATAGGGTCGTATTGCATAAGGGTGAAGCGAAAAATTGCTATTTGTTGTCGATATCTTCGATATAATCGTCGGTGTCGTAGTCCTTGTCTTCTGGCGGGATTTCAATACCATCAAATAATTTGTCGATGTGTGCAGCATATTCAGCACTGTCATCGAGGTAAAACACTAACTCAGGAATAATTCTTACCTGACTTTTAATGCGTTGTGCTAGATGGTGGCGAATTGTTTTAGTGTTCACGCGCAGTTCCTGCAGCAGCTCTTCCTTATTTGGTGCCAGCATTACGCTCAGGTAAATGCGGGCCATGCCAAGGTCCGGCGAAACACGAACTGTGCTTACAGAGATATAAGCGCCACCAAAAAGGTGTGTAGTTTCTCTCTGAAAAACTTCCGCCAGTTCTTTCTGTATCAGGCGTGAGAATTTCTGTTGTCTTTTACTTTCCATACGAAGATGCAAATATCATATTAATTTCGCATTTTTACCCCAAAAGCGCCTTATTCATTTCAGGTGCATTGGTTTATAGTTCTCTCTAACTCTCTCTTTCCTTGGTTAGTTACTTTAAAAGCGTACGGCTCTCCCGTTTACTTTCGCTGATTTTTCTTTTCCTGGCTATACAGTTACCATTGTACCTGTTCCTTACATCTGGTACAGTACAGGAACTTTTATACATGCTGATAGGGGAGCGAATGGCAGATGGCTATGTAATGTATGCAGAGATTTATGATAACACTGCTCCGCTGAGCGCACTGATATACTGGCTTATTGATCTGATAGCAGGCCGTTCCGTGTTTACTTATCGTATTGTAGCCCTCACTTTGGTGTTGGTGCAGGCACTTACTTTTAACTTTATACTTAACCGGCACCAGGTCTTTGCCACCCGAAGTTACATACCTGCTCTTTTATATCTTATAATTGGCAGCATCACTTATGAGTTTGGTATGCTTACCCCATTACTCATTGGTCATACCTTCGTTATACTTTCGCTGCCTTACTTTCTGACTATATCCAGAGAAGGAATAGAGAATAACAGGTTGTTTGTGGGTGGTTTTATACTTGGACTTGCTGCGCTATGCTATTTGCCACTCAGTTTATACTTGCTGGTTGGCATATTTGCCGTGCTGCTGTTTGCATCCAACACCTTCAGAAGTGTACTGCTCATGCTCTGCGGATTTGTTTTCCCGTACGCAATGCTGCTTACTTTCTATTTCTACACCGGCACTTTAAATGAGTTTACAGAGCTACACCTGTTCCGCCCGTGGCAGTTTAAGGTAACTTTTGCCTTACCACCTGCTGACTTGGCTAAGCTTATGCTGCTGCCATTGGTCGTACTTTCCTTCGCGGTTATGTCAAGTTTATCTTTACCGCAGCGCTTGGTGTTTCAGGTTAAGTTTCAGCAGGTGATGTGGGTCTGGCTATTAGTAAGTGTTTTACTTATTATTTCCCGTGATGAGATATCGGCCAATACATTTATACTTCTGTTACCCGCTATTGCTTATTTTGGGGAATACCTGTTTACCATACAGGTTAAGAAATGGATATTAAGTGTGAGCTTCGTGTTGTTGCTTATTGGCACATTACTGATCCGTTACCGCGACCTATTGGGCATCAGCACATTGCTTCAATTATCAGATTCTCAACTTATTTCTGGTGCAGATTTACCTAATAGCCCCAGAAATGAAACAGTGTTAGTATTAGGAGATGATACCCGATATTACCTACAGAATAAACCTGCCACACCTTACCTGAACTGGGAACTGGCTCAAGGCCATTTTGGTAGGCTAAATGAATATGAAGCTGTTTTTAAGATATACCAGAACTTTAAAACAGAGAAACCGGCTTATATCATAGATAAAGCTGGCCTCATGAAGGAATTAAAGTACAAGCTTCCTGAAGCTTTCGGTAACTATAAGCCTACCGGAGAGCAGTATACTTACCAGTTAAAACAATAATTGCCGACTAGCAGTCGGCAATCTTGTTAACTCTTTTTTGGTGGCGGCCACCTTCAAACTCTGTAGTTAAAAATACTTTTACCATTTCCTCGGCATCCTTCTCTGATACAAATCGGGCTGGTATACAAAGCACATTCGCATCATTATGCTCTCTGGAGAGTTTTGCAAGCTCGGGTAACCAGCAAAGGGCCGCTCTTATCTGAGGGTATTTATTAGCAGTCATGGCTACTCCGTTTCCGCTTCCACAGATAAGCACACCAAAGTCTGCTTCTTTTTTTACTACTGCTTTTGCCAAGGGGTGCACATGGTCCGGGTAATCAACCGACTCCTCTGAACCTGGACCGAAATCCTGCACTTCATGCCCCAGATCAATCAGTAGCTTTATCAAGGCTTTTTTGTATGTATAACCGGCATGGTCGCCGCCAATTGCTATGTTGTAACTCATCAGATCGTATTATTTTGATTAAGTTTCTTTAGGTCACTTTTCCGGATGTACCGGGATACCATTATACTAGCTTCGTATAGCAACATCAATGGAGCTGATATAAGCAGTTGACTTATCACATCCGGAGGTGTAATGATTGCACCAACAACTAATATTACGATAACTGCGTGTCTGCGGTATAGCTTCATCACTTCCGGAGAAAGTAAGCCTGCCTTTGTAAAGAAGTATACTATCACAGGCATCTGAAACATGAAGGCACAGGAAAGGCACAGTGTGGTTAGCGTTGATATGTAAGAGTTCAGGTCGAACTCGTTAACTATAGAAGGATCTACCTGATAACCTGCCAAAAAGTTAATTGACATTGGAGATACCACATAGTACCCAAACAACAAACCAAGTATAAACAGCAACGACACGAAAAACACTGCTCCTCTGGAGCTCTTCCGTTCCTGATCATACAAGCCCGGACTCACGAAGCGCCATATTTCCCAGAATGCATAAGGAAACGCACATGCTAGCCCCAGCACCACCGATACCAGCATGTGCATTGAGAATTGCCCGCTCATTTGCCGGCTTTGTATCGTAAACCCAAGTTTATCAATACAAAAAGCTTCTAAACCTAATGCATTGCCCAAGTCGCACATTACCCTGTAGCTAAGGAAATCTGTGCGGGCAGGGGCTAGTATTATGTCATGAAAAACAAAGCTCTTAGCTAAAAAAGCAATAACTGAAAATATAAAGATAGAGGCGACCGCTCGTATAAGATGCCATCTCAACTCTTCGAGATGGTCCACAAAGGACATCTCTTTCGGTTCCTCATCCAGGTATTTTTGATCCATTAATTAGAATCCCGTAATTAATAAGCAAACAGTGGGTACTGCTGCATCCAAGTGTTAATTTCAGTGCGTACAGTTGTGATCTTAGAATCATTATCATGGTTCATTAACACATCATCAATCAACTCTACAATACGCGCCATATCATTCTCTTTTAGGCCACGTGTAGTGATAGCTGCTGTACCAACACGCATACCTGATGTTACGAACGGAGACTTGTCATCGAACGGCACCATGTTCTTGTTGATCGTAATATCAGCTTTAACCAATGTGTTCTCTGCTAACTTTCCTGTTAAGCCCTTAGAACGCAGGTCGATCAGCATCATATGGTTATCTGTACCACCAGAAATGATATTATAGCCACGCTCCACAAAAGCCTTCGCCATAGCCTGTGCATTTTGCTGCACCTGCTTCACATAACCGAAGTAGTCATCAGATAGTGCCTCGAAATAGGCAACAGCTTTAGCCGCAATTACATGCTCCAAAGGTCCGCCTTGCGTTCCCGGGAAAACCGCGCCATCCAGTACCGATGACATCATTCGGGTTTCGCCTTTTGGTGTTTTCAGACCAAACGGGTTTTCGAAGTCTTTCCCCATCATGATCATACCACCACGCGGACCACGTAAGGTTTTATGTGTAGTAGTAGTAACAATATGGCAATGCTCAAATGGGTTGTTCAACAATCCTTTCGCGATCAGACCAGAAGGGTGCGAAATATCTGCCATCAATAAAGCGCCTACTTCATCGGCTGCCGCACGAAGCTTTTTATAATCCCAGTCACGGCTGTAAGCAGAAGCACCGCAGATAATTAATTTAGGACGCTCACGTCTTGCAGTCTCTACTACTTTGTCAAAGTCAATTAAACCGGTTTCCTGCTCCACCCCATAAAAAGATGGCTTATATAATTTACCTGAGAAGTTAACTGGTGAACCATGGGTAAGGTGCCCACCGTGAGAAAGGTCAAAACCTAAAATCTTATCGCCTGGCTGAAGCACTGCCAGCATAACTGCCGCATTTGCCTGTGCACCAGAATGTGGTTGTACGTTTACCCACTCCGCGCCAAATAATTCTTTTGCTCTGTCAATGGCTAATTGCTCTGCCTGATCTACTATTTCGCAACCACCATAATAGCGTTTGCCCGGTAAGCCTTCGGCATATTTATTAGTCATTTCACTGCCCATAGCGCGCATTACCTGCTCCGAAACAAAATTTTCAGAGGCAATTAGTTCTATGCCATGCATTTGGCGGGCTTTTTCTTTGGCAATAAGGTCAAATATAGCTGTGTCTTTCTGCATCGTGTTAGGTGGAATTATAATCATCCAAAATTAAAGCATGCCCCGCAATAAACCAATGTTTACGAAGTTTATATACGCCAATCAGGGATTGATCAGATTTCGCTACTCATATATTAATTCTGTTGATCTTGCTAAAAGCAAAAATGCCAGGAGCTATTGATAGCCCCTGGCATTTCAATTCATATAAATTTTACTTACTTCTTCTCTATTCTTACCGATTCGCGTTTACCATCATGTTCAACTGTAACTATGTAAACACCAGCCATCAGGTTGCTATACTTTGATAATTGTAAAGCATTCTCTCCAACATGAACATCTACTTGTTCAAAATATACTTGCTTACCTGTTATAGATGTGACACGCAAAGTAGCTTTTCCGTTTGCACTAGCTGAGAAATATGCTTTAGAATCCACCTCTAATGGGTTTGGTGCTACAACCAATGGTTTCATTGCCAAGGATGGCTTCACCTCTATAATTCTGCTATAAGATGATGCTCCATTTAAGTCCACCTGCTTTAGTCTGTAATACTCTGTTTGCCCATTACCACTATAATAGTGAGAGTAGGTATAATCGGTTGTTGTTGAGCTATTTTCTACTTTACTCTTAACCATAGAAATCTTTCTAAAATTACTCAAAGAACCGGCAGACATTTCTACTTCAAAGTGAGAGTTATCCTTTTCAGATGCAGTGCTCCACTTTAAAACAACCAGATCATCTTTTACATTTGCTGTAAATGATTTTAACTCTACAGGCATTGGTGTGACTACTCTCAAATTCAAAGACTTCGATATCGAACCTTGAGCATGTGTTATCACATCAGGAGTATCTCCAGAAGTTACTGGAGTATATTTAACAAATATAGTAGTAGCATTTAGCCTGTTACTGCTAACATTGTTCAACGCTAATGACTTTGCAAAGCCCGAACCAGCAGTGGTAGAAATTGTAAAAGGACTTGCAGCATCTAGAATGATGTTAACGGCTTGTCCATTAGTAAGACCTAACCCACTAACCTGGTATTCTTTAACTTGACTACTACCTACAGAACCGGTATTGAATACGAGTTCGGTAGATGTGATATTGATAGCTCCCCCTTCAACAGTAAATATACCAGAACTATAGGCTTGGCCATGATTTGACAATACCCGCACTGAACCAGAAGAAGCTGTTGAAGGTATAAGCATCTTAATTTGAGTATCACTGGCAGAAATAAAACTTGATGCTGGTACCCAGCCATTTCCAACATATATATGGGTAGCAACACTCAAATTTGTACCAGTGATGGTAACTTCTGTGCCTACAGGACCTGAAGAAGGGGAAAAAGAAGTAATAGTAGGGGAACCAACTACAGTAAATGTACTGGAGTAAAACTGTCCATAAGGTGAAGTAACTCTAAGCGAAGCTGTTGAAGCCGTAGAAGGCACAATCACTTTTATTTGAGTATCACTGGCAGAAATAAAACTAGAGGCAGCAATCCAGCCACTGCCGATGTTAACATGAGCAACGGAATTTAAATTTGTACCGATAATTGTGACTTCTGTGCCTACAGGACCTGAAGAAGGGGAAAAAGAAGTAATAGTAGGGGAACCAACTACAGTAAATGTACTGGAGTAAAACTGTCCATAAGGTGAAGTAACTCTAAGCGAAGCTGTTGAAGCCGTAGAAGGCACAATCACTTTTATTTGAGTATCACTGGCAGAAATAAAACTAGAGGCAGCAATCCAGCCACTGCCGATGTTAACATGAGCAACGGAATTTAAATTTGTACCGATAATTGTGACTTCTGTGCCTACAGGACCTGAAGAAGGGGAAAAAGAAGTAATAGCAGGAGCATTGACTACTGTATAGCCAGTAGAGCTACTGGCAGCACCTTGGTTAGAACTGACACGGATGGCACCATTTGATGCTAACGATGGTACTGTAACTTTTATCTCTGTATCGCTTACTTTTGTAAAGCTTGTTGTAGAACCGCTGCCTATACTAATAGCTGTTACTGTTGAAAAGTTTGTACCGATAATTGTGACTTCTGTGCCTACAGGACCTGAAGAAGGGGAAAAAGAAGTAATAGCAGGAGCATTGACTACTGTATAGCCAGTAGAGCTACTGGCAGCACCTTGGTTAGAACTGACACGGATGGCACCATTTGATGCTAACGATGGTACTTTGATCCTAATTTCTGAGTCAGAAACAATAGTAAACTCATAAGTTGCCCCATTCCCTATACTAACAGTATGAGCTTCAGTAAAACCAGAACCATTAATAGTTACTTCTGTGCCTACCGGACCTGTGGTGGGGGAGAAAGAATTAATAACAGGTACGCCTTGTGCCTGAGCACTTATTCCTATTAAAAATATTAATACAAACTTTGTAAGCAGCGTTCTTATAAGCCAGTTATAAGGGTGAGCGTAGAAACGTGCCATAGTTAAAAATAAGTAGCAAGATTAAATACCTGTAAGTTAGCGCCTTGAGCACAAGGAATCAGTTGCAAAATAAGATAATTAATTTCTTTCCACCGCAATTCTTTATAACTATTTTTTTATACAATCTAAAGCAAACCCACCAAAGTATAATTGTAAATATATATTATCCATAATATAGCCAAGGAATTATAAAGACCAGTTTACTAATTCATAACCTATTGTATTTAAGCACTTTAAATACATAAAAAATATGCTTCAAAACTATCAGTTGATTTCAAAAGGAGAGCAATAAAAAATATTTAACCCAACATGAAACATAAAAAGTACAAAAAAATAAGCCGCTTATGTTTTTGAATATATAATTGTAGATTTAAAAGTTTATGCAATCTCAGAAATACCCACTTTTAAGTATGGCATGTTAGGTTTACCATAAAATTTCTTAAAATAACGCTATTCTGAAGGTTTAACCGATAACATAACAATGTTAGCTATCACAACTAACTTTTTCGGGCGACAGGATAAGGCCGATCTTCATTTGGTTGGATAAATAGCTCCTGAGAATCCAGATCTAATGTGACGAGGTTTCCATAACTGGCGTTCTTATAATATACGCAACCTGCGTCTAAATTCAGCTCATAATCGTTATGAGCTACAGATTTTTTAATACTATGTAGAGCTAGTGGGGTATGCCCATGTACTAATCGCTTATTATTTAATTTGGCAGGATCTGCTTTGTAGCCCCGAATATTAAGCATGGCTTCTTTATCTTTAAAAATATTTGCTTGTTTAAAATCGAAGCCAGCATGAACGAGAAAGATGTCGGGTAACTCCAGGTAATAAGGAAGGTTATTGAGGAAGGAAATATATTTAGAGGGTAAATGCTCAAAATCGCGTATCCCAAAACTTTCTAATACTAATTCTTTTTCTGTAGCAGTGAGATTTAATGCTGCTTCGCCCTTCGTAGCAGCTTTCAAAAGCATTTGGTCATGGTTGCCGCGCAGGCACTGTACGTTATAATGCTGTTTCTGCAGATGAACTATAAAATCAATTACACCTTTGCTGTCCGGGCCTTTATTAACCACATCGCCCAAAATGTATAGTTCATCATGCTTCTGCAGTTTCAACTGACCCCACACCATTGCCTTTAGCGTTTGTGCACAACCATGAATATCAGTAAGAACGTAGCGGGCCATTTAATAAAGGGATGAAAAGTATAGCAAAGGTATTTATAAAAATAGCACCTGTTTTGGCAGGTGCTATTTTTATCTTTAAAGTTATACTTCGTTAGTACTTTCCTTTATCCAGATCAGGTTTATTGGTACCTCGGTTATCGTTATTTTTAAGAACGTTACCTGTCGATGCTGGATTTTCTTCTGCACCTTCTGTGTACTTGTTCTTTAACTTATCATTTATCTGGCCAATTGGTTTTGCTCCGGCTTTACTCTGGCCGGTACCTGTTGGGTTACCTTTGCTTTCACCGCCTGGTTGGGTGTGCTTATATGATGGCATCTTTCCTCCTTCTTTAAATTTAAAAACTCCTGCCGCTACTGCAGCAAGTATAAACTATAACCTGCGTATCAGGTTCCTCTTCCTTCATCTTCAGTGCGCATGTTATCCGGTGGTGGTGTTCCATCGTCGGCAAAATCGTTAACGCCGGTAGCAGATGGGCCTTCGGAGGCTGTATCGCTACCAAAACCTTCTTTGCCGTCGCGGTTACCAAAACCTCCGCGCTGATGTTCGTTCTTCGGTGGATCTGCACCAGGTATAATATGTCCTGCACGCATTTCCAGTTCGCTGGTATCATCTTCTATCACCCGCACAGGTCGGTTGTGCCCGATGTCTCCTTTTTGCGAGTTCTTGTTATCGTTATTTTCCTTATTATCAGCCATATTTGTTAAAATTATGAGTCTTTGCCGTCAGGCAACAATACCCTTTTTACTCCTTTTTTATACTTATGGTTGAGTAAAAGCTACGAACCAACCTGCTCGCCGCCATTTACATGTATTACCTGTCCTGTTATGTAAGAGCCATCTTCAGAAGCAAGCAAGACGTAGGCAGGAGCAACTTCAGAAGGTTGGCCAGGACGTTTCAGTGGCACATTTTGCCCGAATTCTTTTACCTCTTTTGCATCGAAAGAGGCAGGTATAAGAGGTGTCCAGATCGGGCCTGGTGCCACTCCGTTTACACGAATTTTTTTCTCAGCAAGGTTAGCTGACAAAGATCTTGTGAAGGCTGTAATAGCACCTTTAGTGGATGCATAGTCCATGAGGTGGTGGCTACCACGGTAAGAGGTTACAGAAGTAGAGTTTATGATAGCACTGCCTTCCTTCATATGTTCCAGAGCAGCTTTGGTGATATAGAACATCGAGAAGATGTTAGTCTGAAAGGTACGCTGCAGCTGGTCTTTTGAAATATCTTTCAAATCGCTTTGCTCATGTTGCTCTGCAGCATTATTTACCAGAATATCCAGTTTACCCAGTTTTTTTACTGTTTGCTCCACAGCCTTCTGGCAAAATTTCTCATTACCGATGTCCCCGGAAATTAACACACACCTTCTTCCTTCTTTCTCAATAAGCTCTTTTGTTTCATCTGCATCTCTGTCCTCATTCAGATAAACTATAGCTACATCGGCTCCTTCGCGGGCAAAGTGAACGGCAACAGCCCGGCCAATTCCGCTGTCGCCGCCGGTAATAAGTGCTACTTTGTCTTTTAATTTGTCGCTGCCTTTATAGTTATCCCGGATAAACTCGGGTTGAGGGGTCATTTTATGTTCTTTGCCAGGCTGAGATTTCTGCTTCTGTGCCGGCAGTTTCTTCGGTTTGTTTTCCATAGTTTTAGTAGCTTTAAGTAAGTATAGCTGCAACCAATTTAATTTTAAGCTATACGCCAGCTATTTTTATCACGTTGCCACATTACCATTAACCAGCTTTATAAAGTATAAGCAGATACAACTCTAGAAACTATGTGGAAAGAAGAAGACAATAAATTACGCCGCAGTCTTACTTTTAAAGATTTCAGGCAGGCCATGGATTTTATGCAAAAGGTTGCCACTGTAGCCGAGGAAATGGATCATCACCCGTGGTGGAGCAATGTGTACAATAAAATAGAAATTGAGCTGACCACGCATGATGCAGGAAACACTGTAACCAAACGTGACCTGAAACTGGCCCAGCGTATTGATGAAATTTACGACCAGATGACTGCATCTGAAGAATAGTTATTGCTGTGTTTTATTTTTATGAACACATTAACTATGGCTTTGTGTTGTGGAAAAGCGCTACAGGTATAGAGCATATGCCATCTATAGCGGCATTATCTGTTAGCAATCAACACGCAATTTTATAGTATCTTTACAGCATGCAGGAACCTGAAAAAACAAACCTATACCTGGTGCCTACGCCCATTGGTAACCTGGAAGATATAACGTTGCGTGCCATTAGAATACTGAAGGAAGTGGATGTGATCTTGGCAGAAGATACCCGTACCAGCGGTAAACTCTTACAGCATCTGGGCATCGAAAAGCGTATGCACAGCCACCACCTGCACAACGAGCACAAGGCTACTGCGCATATTATAGATCGCCTGAAAGCCGGAGAAGTGATGGCCCTGATATCGGATGCAGGAACGCCGGGCATTTCTGATCCTGGGTTTTTCCTGGTACGTGAATGTTTGAAAAACGACCTGAAGGTGGAATGTCTGCCTGGTGCTACTGCGTTTGTACCGGCACTGGTTAAATCAGGCTTCAGTACCGACAGGTTTACGTTTGAAGGATTTTTGCCTATAAAAAAAGGACGCCAGACACGCCTGCAAAGCCTGGTCGAAGAAGAACGTACCATGATCTTTTATGAGTCGCCGCACCGCCTGCTTAAAACGCTGACACAGTTTAAAGAATATTTTGGCGGCGAGCGCATGGCATCCGTTTCACGTGAAATATCTAAAATGTTCGAAGAGACGATTAATGGTACGCTCGACGAACTGATACAAATCTTTACAACCAAAGCAATTAAAGGTGAATTCGTCATTGTTGTACAGGGTAGTAAATAGCCCTTTTATACTTCCGTTTCTGGCCCTGCTGACCGGGCTTATACTTTGGCTGGGATGGCCCACAAAGCCACTGGCCTTTTTCCTGTTCTTCGGGTTTGTGCCGCTGCTGTATATGGAGCAGTACATCGTGCAAAGCCAGAAGTATAAATCGCCAGGCTATACTTTCTTTAAGTGGTCTTACCTGGCCATGCTGCTCTGGAATTTGTTTACTACCTGGTGGGTAATGCATTCTACATTGCCGGGCGGTATTGTAGCCGTGCTGCTTAACTCCCTGCTGATGTGTATTCCACTAACGGCATATTACTTTACCCGCAAATACCTGGGAAATGCAATCGGCTATACTTCTTTTATAGTTTACTGGGTAGCTTTTGAGCAGTTCCACCTGAACTGGGATCTGTCGTGGCCTTGGCTTACGCTGGGTAACGGTTTTGCAACGCTTAACCAGTGGGTGCAGTGGTATGAATATACCGGCTTTTTAGGGGGTTCGGTGTGGATATTGTTTGTAAACCTGCTTATTTTCCTGGTTATCCGGACTTATCCGCAGCAGCACGTCGAGCTTAAAAAACTATGGTTGCCGTTAGTGCTGATTATTGTTCCTATACTTATCTCTTATGGGATACTGGCTACTTACGAAGAAAAAGGTACGCCAACTGAAGTAGTGGTGGTACAGCCAAACATAGACCCTTATAGAGAGAAGTTCTCAGGGCACGACAACTTTATACCTTACGAAGAGCAACAGCAGCGCCTGATAAGCTTATCAGAGCAGAAGATAACACCAAATACACGTTTTGTTGTATGGCCTGAAACTGCCTTGCGCCAGGACAATGGCTATTGGGAAGAGCAGCTGCATAACTACCAGTCTATACTTGATCTGAAAGAATTTACGCAGCGCCACCCGCACCTTGAGTTGGTAACAGGCCTAGACAGCTATACTTTTTATGGCGATAATAAAGATGCCAGCCCTACTATCCGCCACTTGGAAGGCTTTGGCTATTACGATTCGTTTAACACGGCCATGCACATTAACCGCAGCAGCGAGATTGACCTATACCATAAATCGAAGCTGGTACCTGGTGTAGAGAAACTTCCTTACCCGCATCTGTTTAAGTTTTTAGGGCCATTGGCAATAGACCTGGGAGGAACAGTAGGTAGCCAGGGAAGCCAGGAAACACGCGATGTATTTAAACATTCTCAAAATGCAACTCTTGGTGCTGCACCGGTTATCTGTTACGAATCTATTTATGGAGAATATGTATCAGAATATGTGCGTAATGGGGCCAGCCTAATCTTTGTGATCACGAACGACGGCTGGTGGAGCGACTCGCCGGGCTATAAGCAACATTTACAATATGCCACGCTACGCGCTATCGAAACCCGTAGAAGCATAGCCAGAGCGGCCAACACTGGTATATCAGCCTTCATTAACCAGAAAGGCGAGATAACAGCAAAGTCAGGTTGGTGGGTGCAGGCATCACTTTCGCAAACTATACTTGCCAATACAGCTCTAACATTTTATACCAGCACCGGCGAATATATCGGCAACTCGGCTTTGTGGCTCTCCCTGTTGCTTTTTGTGGTAGCTATAGCCGCAGCAGTGCTTAACAGAAAAAAACAAAAGCCTGAAGTTAAAGTAGCGACTCGCGCTTAACCTGCGTAAGTATAAGCTTTGCCAACAAACACAAAAACTATGAACCTGCAGCAGCTTTGCAACAACGTAACTATAATTGCCCGTAGCGCCGGCGCCTTTATCAAACAGGAAGTTTCAGATTTCGACCGCTCCAAAGTTGAGATGAAGGGCTTTAACAACCTAGTATCCTATGTAGATAAACAGGCTGAAGAGAAACTGGTAAACGACCTGCGTAAACTATTGCCTGAAGCGGGCTTTATAACCGAAGAAGAAACAGCAACCGAACGCGGCGACAGGTATAACTGGATCATAGACCCACTGGACGGCACCACCAACTTTACACACGGCCTGCACCACTTTGCAGTAAGTATAGGCCTGATGGAAAACGATGAAATGGTGCTGGGTGTGATTTATGCCCCGATGATGGATGAATGCTTTTATGCTACCAAAGGCAATGGTGCTTACCTGAACGACAAACAAATTAAGGTGTCTGATGCAGAAGGTCTGAAAGATTCGCTGATTGCAACCGGATTTCCTTACTATGACTTTGGGCTTACGCAGCAATACCTGCAGGTTTTAGGGGGCTTTATGGCTGTATCGCATGGCGTGCGTAGGATAGGGTCTGCTGCTCTGGATCTTGCGTATGTAGCTGCCGGTAGGTTTGAAGGCTTTTTTGAGTACAACCTGAATGCCTGGGATGTAGCCGCCGGTGTAGTTATAGTGCAGGAAGCAGGCGGTAAATTATCTAAATTTACGGCTGGTGGCGATTATGTTTTCGGAAGAGAAATAGTAGCCAGCAACGGGAACATACACAACGAAATGCTACAGACCATTGCCCAGCACTGGAAACAACCAGTTTCGTAAACTTTTTATACTTGCTTATAGTTGTAACAGCACATGATACAGCAAATCATCATCCTCATTCTGTTTATAATTGCCGCAGCGTACCTTGTGCGTTTGTTGTACCGCACATTCAGTAGCAAAGCCGATGGCTGCGCAAAGGGCTGCGGCGCCTGCGGTGGCATCGATTTCAAGAAAATAGAGCAGGAGATGGAAAAGCGAAAGCAGGCTACATTACCCAACATATAAATACCTAACGCAACTATAAAATTACAAAAGGCGCTACCCGACAGGTGGCGCCTTTCTTTTTTTACAATTCATCTGTCTTTATACCTGGCTCCGGCATCTTCAGCAAGCAAAAATTCCCTCCCCTCACAAAACATAAGCTACTTTTTGCGTATAGTTCTATAACCAATCAGCAATACATAGAAAGGATCAGATCATTTAAACTAAAGATATCATGCAAGATAAAGTAGAAGAAAGATCTCTGGTAAATGTACTTAACCGCCTGCGCAGGGATGGGTATAAGTATGATTTTAAAGTATCCGGAGAAGGAAGACTATGCACCATGGAAAACAAGGATGAGTTTACTCCAGATCAGGTGCGCATTGTAGACTTTTATCGTTTTGAAGGGGAAAGCGACCCTGATGATATGTCGATACTTTATGCAATAGAAACCAACAGCGGGCTGAAAGGCACCATCTCTAACTCGTATGGTCCTTATGCCGATACGGGTGTAGACAGCTTCCTGAAGCAGGTAGAAGACTTAGGAAAGAACCTTGATAAAAGAGACAAATAACAAAGAAAGCCGGTTACTACTAACCGGCTTTTTATATTCACTCATTTTCGGCAACTCCATTTCCGGAATCTCTAGTTTGGTTATCTTTTCTGATTGCAACTTTAATAGCCCCTAAATGATCCGATAATCTTTCGCCACGCTTAATGTTGAAATCAAGTGTGCGAACCGGGAACGGAATGATAACTCCTTGTGCATCAAATGCCTTTTTAATTCGAATTATGGCATCGCTTTTGGCACTCACGTAATCAAACTGCCGGGAATAAGTTACCCAGAAACGAGCTTTAAAGTTAATTGAGCTTTCATCAAACTCATCATACACCACTTCTATGTCACGGGTTTTTACCCGGTTCTTTACATCCTGAAGGGCTTCGATAACAATTTGCTGTACCTGCTCCAAGTCTTCGCCATACGATATGCCCACATCCAGATCAACGCGTCGGATGCCGTGATAAGAATAATTGGTAACCGGGTTCTCGAACACCATTTTGTTTGGCAACATTACCAACTCTCCGGTCACTTTGCGGATATTTATAGTTCTGAGCGAGATGCGTTCAATTACGCCGAAGTAATCATTTGTTTCGATCATATCGCCTACTCCAAAAGGCTTTTGTACCGCTATAATAGTACCTGATATAAAGTTCGCAGCGATATCCTGAAAGGCAAAACCAAGTGCCAGACCTACTATACCCACACCGGCAAGCAACGACACTACCACATTATCCAGCTTAAGCACACTAAGCACCAGCAGGAAACCCACCATCAGGATGGCCAGGTACAGCAAAGTAGAGATTAAGTTATTAAGCGCTGGACTATGCGAGAAGCGAGCAATTACTCTATCTAACCCATTGCGGATTAAACGGGCTACAAAAAAGGTGATGATCAGGATTATAAGGGCGAGGAACAGGTTAGGCAACATCAGCACCAGGTGCCTTCCCCATTGTTCCAGCTTATTGAGCAGTAGCTCTAAAGCTTTATCAATGTCGTTCATAAAGTAGAGGTATTTGACCAGAAAACTAACCTGGTATTTAAGCCCATACTCTAGTTCCTTCAGTACAGTTGCGGCACATGTCAACTTCTGCCCTGGAGCGCAACACAGCCTGCCTGAACCTGCTATACTTTTCGCTGCGCCAAACCTGTGTAAATTGTCCTTCTTTCAGGTCTCCTAATTGGTATTCGGCATCTTTATCGAAGCAGCAGGGCACTACCAGTCCATCCCAGGTAATTACACAGGAGTGCCACATTTTCCAGCAGTGATTAAGCAGTTTGTTTTTGATGCTGTAGCTGCCGTTGCCGTTGTTTTTATACCTCGAGTAATAGTCTATAGTTGGTATAAGAGGAGAGCCTTGTTGGTAATCGTAAATTTGCGCGGTTTTGAACACTACTTCATCTACACCCAGATCTTTCGCAAGGACTTTTACATCTTCCAGCTGATGTTCGTTTGGACGCACCACCAGGTACTGGAACATAATATGCGGCGTTTTAGACTTCAGTTCCTTTTTCCATTTCACCACATTACGCGTGCCCTCCAGCACTTTATCCAGTTTACCACCTACGCGGTAAGCGGCGTAGGTTTCCTGGGTAGTGCCGTCAATCGAAACTATAAGCCTGTCCAGCCCCGATTCTACCGTCTTACGGGCGGTATCGTCGTCTAAATAATGTGCATTGGTAGAGGTGGCAGTATAAATCCCTTTTTTGCTGGCATAGCTCACCATCTCCAGAAACTGTTTGTGCAAGTATGGCTCCCCTTGAAAGTAAAAGATCAGGTATAAAAGTTTGCTGTGCAGTTGATCTATAATGTGGCGGTAAAGCGTTTCGTTAAGCATACCGGTGGGGCGTGTAAAGGACCGCAGGCCGCTGGGGCACTCAGGGCATCGCAGATTACAGGAGGTAGTTGGCTCAAGAGATATACTTACCGGCATACCCCAATGCACCGCTTTACCTGTAATTTTCGAATATAAATAGCTGCTTACCACCTGCACCGCATTAAACGTACGCTTCCATGTCATCTTCGACAAAAAGTTAAAACCGTCTGTGAGATGTACTTTCATATAGCGTAGTAGTGCGTAAGGTATAACGGCTGCAATTACCGGAAAAAGTTAAGGGGCAACCATGTTGGCTGCCCCTAAGTTATAGTTTAAGACTTTAAAAGTCTAATTTATACTTGTTAGTACCTGAACAAGGCCTTCACATTGGCACTGCCTTCTGTTCCTTCGCTTAAGCCATTGTAGCTGCTTACAAACACTCTACCACCCTGAGCCAGGGTTTTAGTTGCTGCCAGGTTAATCAGGTCATCATCCCCGCGATGGTATTCATCGTGTATTACAGCCACTGCATTTTTAGAATCATACTTACCCCACACAGGTTGACCCGGCGCAATAAATAAGGTTTCTACACGGCCATGTACTGCCTCTGCGGCAACGGTAGCAATGTCTTCAGAAGTAACCCCTGTTCCTGCTACGTTCTCATAGCGGGTAAGTGAATCGGTATGGCTTTGCTGCATCAGTGGTTTTACAACTGCCAGAGCTTTCTCGAGTAGGCCATTGCCATTTGTAGCATCAGCATTCTCATTGATATGCACATTCTCCGGTACTATATTTTTATACTTGCTGTGTGCTTTATAGATGCTGCAATAGTGATCTACACCTGCCAATACCAGCGGAACATGCTCATCGTGCAGTATTTGCTGCAGGCCATTATCTACTTCAATCATAAATTCGCGCACGCGCTCATGTTCTTCATCGCCTTTGCTGGACCCCGGCCCGTGTACAATGTTAGAGCCATTAACTGTAGTTGTTGCGTGTCTGAAATCCTGGTCGTGGCCTTTTACATCAAATTTAAGGGCTTTGGTCATAGTTTCCGGCACAAAAGAAGTGATATCAACTGGTCTCATCTTCTCCATAGTTGCTTCATAAAAACCGATCTTCTCACGGTTCAGGCAAAGTATAAAGAAGCGTCCATTCTGGCTAAGCAATGGAATAATTGGTGTAAAGTAGAATTGATCCAGTACATATACTACATCCGGCATGGTAACCGGTAATACATAATGCGCAGAGAAACCTTTGGTAATGAATACAGCTAAACCTTCGGCTTGGTGGCGCCAGAAGTTACCATCTGCCAACAGGTCCTCTGCAGGTTTCAGGTAGCTTTCAATTTCTGCTTCAGGCACATCATGTCGGGCTAATAAAGCTTTGGCTTCTCTTATTTTGTTTTTAAAAAGTATCTGGTCGTTTCCGTTCAGGGTTTCGTGACCGGAGCGATGTGTAGGTATAAAAATAGAGATGCACAGCGCATTCTTTGTGTTATTCTGCACATTAAGTAATTTCTCAATGTCTTTTTTGTGGATTAATGCCATATGCTTTGCCTTTTAAGTATTGTTTTCTGTAATAATTCGATTCAATAAAAACACCTCTAACTCTATTGAGGTGTGGAATTTAATTACGCAGTAGCAACGGCAACGGTTATTTTGAACAATAATATTGGTTTTTGAATAGTGCAAAAACAAAACCGCCCGGCACCAAAAGTACCGGGCGGTAAATTATCATAAAAGGTTAGAGATCGGATTACTTAGTACTGGCCTGCCCCTGGTTCAGGTGGCGCAGTATATCATTGGCTGCTTCACGGTCGTTTGGACGACGGGCTTTTACAGTTAAAAAACGGCCTTCTTCATCAATAAGAAAATAAGCAGGCACTTCTTTCAGATCATATCTCTTTACCAGTTCGGCATCCATACCTTTCAGGTATAGGTGAGTACCCAGCAATTGCTTTGTAGTTACTGTTTTACGCCATTTTTCTTCATCGTCATCCAGCCCCACATTTAAGAACACTATATTTTCGTTCTGTAGCTGTTTGGTAAGTGCCTGCAAATGCGGCAGCTCGATCATACATAAGCCACAGCCTGCCTGCCAGAAGTTAAGGTATACCAATTTGCCTTTAAAATCGCTTAGAGCAACTTCAGAGCCATCTATACTTTTCAGCTTAAAGTCAGGGGCAAGGCTGCCAAGTGCATTTTTGCTATTTTCTTTCAGGTATTTCTCCAGGTAAGCTACAACTTCAGGCTGCTTGCTGCTTACCTTATAGTCTTTCAGCATCTCTTCGCTATACCCAATATGGCCTTTCTGAATAGATTGTTTCAGGATATTTGCCTGGGCCAGCAGACGAGCATTGCCTTGCAGTTTTTCGGCAGCTATAGTATAGTTCTTTTTATAGTATAGCTTATCCGTTTCGGCTAGTCCGGCAGCTTTGGTATAGTGTGCAGTATAGTTTTGCAGGAATGAAATATAAGCCGGACTAATAGCTAACCCTTTTTGCACATCCAGCTGGTCCAGGAAAGTATAAAATGCGGCAGAAGGTGCTACATAGTTTCTGGTTTCTCCTACACGCTGGCGCAGCGCCGGGTAAGTTACTTTATCATTGGCATAGCCATACTCTATTTCTGACAGGGCAAATACTTTGAATTTTTCTGATACGGGACTCTTACTACTATACTTCTCCAGGTTCTTGAGCTGGTCTTTTTTGCGGTAATCCAGAAACTCGGTAAACCCCTTTTCATTCAACTTAATGTTGTCAGGCAACACCTGGTAATCTTCCACCTCATCAAATCGGCGGGTATACTGCGCCAGGTAGTTGTTCTCATTAGCGCCCTTGCCTTCAAACTTTATTGTCTTCAGGAATTTATCTCCGTTAAAGCTCAGGTTTAAAGTATAGCCAGGCTCCAAGTACACCGGCACCACTTCGTTGTCATGCACCAGCTCAGCAAGCGTAGTTTCCGTAACCGGTATTTCCAATTTAAATGTGTTGCCGGTTAGTTCTACTGTTATTTCTTTCTCTTCAGGGATGAGCGGGTTAGGGTAGGTGATAACGGTGATTTCGTCAGAGAGTGGATTTGTGATTTTACCTGTAATAATGGCTTTGCCTTGCCCAAACGTATAGTTTACCAGCAGCATAGCAGCAAGCAACAGCAGTAATTGGATTCGCTTCATTTTAAAGTTGTAAAAGTAAATGTTCAGCTACTTAAGCCCGTTTTATGGATTTATGTAGCTGAACACCAATTTACTAGCTATAAATTCCGAAGCAAATAAAATTATTACGGATGAACCTGTAAGCTATACTTGCTCCTTTACTTTTACCATTAGTTTATCCAAATAACTCCCCAAAAACATCTTCCAGCTTACTGAACGCATGTACCCTGATGTTAAACTTGCTGAAGTCGAGACCTTTCTTGTTATACTTGGAGATGAAGATATCAGTAAAGCCCAGCTTTTCGGCTTCACTTATACGGTTCTCTACGCGGTTTACGGCACGAATCTCACCCCCTAAGCCAACTTCTGCAGCAAAACAGGTAGTGCTGGGTATAGGCATATCCTCAAAAGACGAAAGTATAGAAGCACAAACCGCTAAGTCCAGGGCAGGGTCTTCTACTTTAAGGCCGCCGGCAATGTTCAGGAACACGTCCTGTGCACCTAGCCGGTAACCACCTCGTTTCTCGAGCACGGCCAGCAGCATGTTCAGGCGCTTAGCATCAAAACCGGTGCTGGTGCGTTGCGGCGTGCCATAGGTAGCCGGGCTTACCAGACTCTGCACCTCAATTAAAAGAGGTCGGTTACCTTCCAGTGTAGCGCCAATGCCAATGCCACTAAAAGCATCCTCGCGCTGCGATATCAGGATCTCCGAAGGGTTGCTTACTTCGCGCAGGCCGGCGCCCATCATCTCGTAAATACCTAGTTCGGAAGTTGACCCAAAGCGGTTTTTAGTAGTGCGAAGTATACGGTAGGTCATGTGGCGGTCGCCTTCAAACTGCAGTACGGTATCTACCATGTGCTCCAGAATTTTCGGACCTGCCAGGCTACCTTCTTTGGTTATATGCCCGATCAGGAACACCGGTGTCCCACTCTCTTTGGCAAACTTTAAGAGCTCTGCGGTACACTCGCGTACCTGGCTTACACTGCCCGCACCAGCTTCAATAAACGACGAATGTAAGGTCTGAATCGAATCGACGATAAGTACCTGTGGCTGCAGCTGTTCTATTTGCTTAAAGATATTCTGGGTACCTGTTTCGGTAAGTATAAAGCAGTCGGAAGTTGGTGCGCCAATACGCTCTGCACGCATTTTTATCTGCTGCTCGCTTTCTTCGCCGCTCACATACAACACCCGCAGGTTACGCAAGCTCAATGCTATCTGCAGCATCAAAGTTGATTTGCCTATACCTGGTTCGCCACCGATCAATACCATAGAGCCCGGTACAATACCGCCGCCCAGCACCCGGTTCAGTTCCTGGTCGGTGGTGTTAATGCGTTGCTGCTCCTGGAAGGTAATATCGGCAATAGGCTTGGGTTTGCTGGCCACCTGGCCTGAGCTGCTACCCACTTTCCAGATGCTGGTAGGAGTAAGCTCTTCGCGCTGTACTACTTCTTCCACATAGGTGTTCCACTCGCCGCAGGCCGGGCATTTACCAATCCATTTTGCTGATTGGGCGCCACAGTTCTGGCAGAAGTAAGATGTTTTTATTTTAGCCATGTAAGGGTGATTCTCGTTGTTTTTATAGTTGACAGATGAGACAAATTTCCCATCAGATCATAACAACTTCCAGGTATAAAACGGTCAATAAAACAAGCTTAAAAATAAGGTTTTTCAGGTGAGGAAACTATACTTCGGCCTCTACGGGAACCTCTTTAAAGTATACCCGGAAGGTAGTTCCTTTGCCTTGTTCGCTTTCCACGTTTATTCTGCCGCCGTTGTTCTCTATAATGCGCTTTACAATGTATAAACCTATACCGGTACCCTCCACGTGCGTGTGCAGGCGCTTAAACATGTTAAACAATTTATGCTGCTGCTCCTTCTTTATACCTAGCCCGTTATCAGCAACTTCCAGCACTATATACTTGTCTTCATGATAGGTCTGCACTTTTATTTTCGGGCTGCGGTCCGGTGACCTATACTTTACTGCATTGGATACCAGGTTATACATAATGCTGCGCAAATTCTTACGGGCATAAAGTATGGCGTCAACCTCAAAGTTGGTTTCTATACTTGTTCCTGTTTCAGCTACCAGTCCGTTAATATCAGTAAGCACGTCGGTAAGTATCTGTTCAAACCTGAGAGGCTCTACCTTTGACTGCAGTTCTTTCTGTACTTTGGTTATCTCTGCCAGATCGGCTATGGTTTCCTTCAGTTTGTTGATGGAGTTACCCACCATATCCAGCACCTTTTCATCCTCAGCATCCAGTTTACCCTGTAATATATCACGCAGCAACGTTACCAGCCCTTCTATGTTCGCTATCGGCGATTTAAGGTCGTGGGAAGCAGTATATACAAAATTATCCAGGTCGTTATTAATGCGGAGCAGTTCTATATTTTTCTCGCTCAGCTCATCGTTTGCCGATAAAAGTTTGGTTCGTGCAGTTACCAGTTCTGTTACTTCTATAGCAAATAGCAGCACCGCTTCAATACCGCCGTTTATATCTTTCAGAGGCTGATATACCAGGTTAAAATATGCTTGTATAGGTCCGCCATTGGTAGTTGGCGTTATGGTTACTGCTACCTCATTGCCTACATAGGTTTTGCCGGTAGCAAATACCTCTGCAATTTTTTCAAAGAATCCGTCGCCTTCTCTGTCGGAGTGTGCTTCGTAAATAGTTTTGCCAACTAATGGCCGGTTACCATACAGGCTGCGGTAAAGTGGGTTTGCCAGCACATACTGCATATCTGGTGCACGTACCAACCCTACAAGCGCCGGCACTTCCAGAAACAGTTTCTGAAGCAGTTCTGCATTCTGCTTTACCCTGCGCTCGGCTTCTTTTATTTCTGTTATATCCAGTATGGAGCTGATGTGGCCCATAAACTCGCCGTTTCCACCAAAGCGAGGCGTGCTGGTTGTTATTACCCAGCGATAATTGCCGTCATGGCGCAGCATCCGCAGCTCCATCCTGAAGCTTCGTTTTTCTTCAAGGGCTTCGTTATACTTCTGGTATGCATATTCTTTATCATCAGGGTGCAGGTAGTTTATCCATTGCTGGCTCAGCGTATCTTTAAAAGATCTGCCTGTAAATTCAAGCCACTGCCTGTTCACATACATAAACTGCCCTGTTTCGTCGGTAATAGCGATAATTACAGGGGCATTGTCTGCCATAGCCCGGAAGCGTGCTTCACTTTCGATAATTGCTTGCTGGGTCCGCTTTTCATCGGTTATATCGCGTACCTCGATAATAGTATAGCTAACTACATTATCGTCCAGAATAGGCTGCACCGCGCACGACACATTAAAGAAGGTACCGTCTTTCCGCACAAATACCTCTTCCAGGGCGCGTATAGACTGTTTCTGCTTCAGGGCAACACCTATCGGACAATCCTGCATCAGGAAGGGTGTTCCGTCCGGATGCTTGTGGTGGATCATGTAGTGCAGGGGTTTCTGCTGCATCTCCTCAAAAGTATATCCGGTCATCTCTTCGGCTGCCGGGTTCATAAAAGTACAGTAGCCCTGCGGGTCAAGTATAAACAGGGCAGCGGTAGCGTTATCTGTTATGGTTTGCTTCAATCGGTTTGAGCGCCGCGTACTGGACAGCGACCAGATAATGAAGAACATCAGGAAACTGATAATGCTGCCGCCCAGAAGTATAAAATAGGGAAGGCCGGCATCTGAGGTTTGCAGAAAGGCAGGCTTAGCCGTGCTGTGCACGCGCCAGGTATGGTTGGCTACGGTTATTGTATTAGTTTTGCTTAGCCTTCTGCCATTATCATTATAATGTAATACAGAATCGGTGCTGTATAACAACGACTCCTTATCCATGGTAGTGCCATCGTATACTTCTATATCAATATCGTTGTAGTTATCGCCCAGCGCAAACGACATAAAATCTTTGGCACGGAAAGGACTATAAATGAATCCTTTTATCAGATACTGCCGGTCCTGGATAGATTCCGGGTCTAGATTATTTCGGTAAATGGGGAGGTAGATCAGGAAACCAGCCTGTTCATCTTTACCTGTTTCCTGCACAAGCCGCACTTTACCAGACATGGCAGGCTGCTTGGTATCGCGGGCAATACGCATTGCCGACTGGCGGACAGGTTCGCTGAACATGTCAAACCCAAAGGCACGCAAATTACGCCCTGTAAATGGCTCCAGGTAAATAATCGAACTATAAATCGGGCGCTCGCCTTCGGGCTTGATCTTATAGTCTTTAAACCCTTCTTTTCTGATCTGCCTTATGTGGTTCTCTACCTCGTCTGGCCTTAGAAAGTGCGTATAGCCAAGTCCCTGTATACCCGGGTAATTCTCTGATAGGTTCAGGCTCTCGTAATACGTGCGCCACGCTTTGCGCTCTACTGTATCGGAGGCAATGAAAAGAGCTTTCCCGCCTATTAGTATCTGGATATAATCGTTAAGTCGCCGGTTTAAATCCTGAGTAGCAAAATTTGCGCGCAGTTCAAATAACTTTTCACTTCGCTCTGTGGCTTTCTTCTTTGTTTCGGAGTACAAAAACAAGGTTACCAGAAAAATAAGCAGAAAGGAGGAGACTGCTATAATGTGATCCTGAATAAAAGAAGCAACCTTAGCTAGCCTCATAAGCTGGGGATTTATCCTATAATCGGTGCAATAGTACTATAAATATACTTTTACCTAATGTCTAACTTAATATCGAAGGTGCACTTTAGTCAAATATACAAAAAAACGCTTATTCCCCAAGTTAACCCTTCCTTACCTGTTTATGACTTTTTTGAGTATTACGTTTTATTTCAATAGCTTGTGATTTAGGTGCAAAAACTTTAATTTAATTATCAGTTGTAACCTATAAGCTACCTCTATGAAACCTATTCAGCATTGGTTTGACGAATACGGCCAGAGCCATCAGAACCATACAAACAAGCTTATCCACTGGGTGTGTGTGCCGCTTATCTTCTTCAGCATCATCGGCTTGTTTGCAAGCATACCCAGTGAGCCACTTAAAGTACTTTTTCCGGAGGCATTGCGTCCGTTTATCCATTTCGGAACAGTAGTTATACTTCTGGGGTTGCTCTTTTACCTGCGCTTGTCTGCTACTATGTTTTTGGGCATGGCTATAGTTTGCGCTATTGTGCTTTGGCTGGTATACTTGGTAGACACCCGTTTAGAGACTCCGTTATGGCTGGTGTGCCTGGTTATTTTTGTATTAGCCTGGATCGGGCAATTCTATGGGCACAAAGTAGAAGGCAAGAAACCATCTTTTCTGAAAGACCTGCAATTTTTATTGATTGGCCCTGCCTGGTTACTTGGTTTTATTTACCGGAAATTAGGCATACCCTATTAACTTTGCAGAAAATACCCAATTATGCTTGAGATAGTACGAAGCCTGTTGATCAGCTTCTTTGCGGTAGCCATACTACTACCAATAATACGTTTTGCCATGCGTCGGATGCTGGCCGCCTCAAAAGAGAATGCCCTTACTCCAGACGAAGTAAAGTTTATGCAAAAGCAGGAATGGAAACTAACCTGGGCTTACTTTTTCTTTGCCTGTGTGCTGGCTGTATTCAGTGCCGGTGTGTTAGCCATGGTTTCAAGTATAATTCACGCTTCCTCTAATGGCTGGTTGCACCTGCTTACCCCCAATTTTCGTGCGCTGTTTGCTCCCGGTTTATTACTTGGCTTAACCCTGGCTGTGCTGCCACTAAAACTGGCGCAGCCAACACTTATCAGCCACGATTATGCTTTATATAAAAGTTACCTGAGGCAAACAGAAGGCTTACACTCTATTAAAATTTATCGTATTCTGTTTCTAGTAATGCTGCTCCTATCAGGTATACTTGTCTGGTTTGCCTTGCAATGGCATGTTACCATCAGCGCCGAACAGGTGAAGGTAACCAACTTGCTGTCAGAAGAGCGAACCTATGCCATGTCTGAGATAGATAAGATTGAGTATCTGGGCAGTGAAGGAGAGTACCTGATCACGTTCAACGATAACACGAACATCAATACCACTTATCTGAAGCCAGTGCAACTGGAGATGATCGCTTTGCTTGCCGAGAAGTCCGGGAAAAGGGTGATAAGATAGGACTGTTTTTTTCATATAGTTATCCCAAGCGCAGCCGAGAGATCTTAACTGGTCCTATAGTTGAAGCCTTACCTGACCTGAACCAAGTTTTACTTTTATAGCTACCTCCAATCCTGGGAGCTCTATTTATCTATCGTTTCATCTCAAGCTTTGGTGCCCTCAAGGCCGGGAGGCCTTGAGGGCATCGCGCTGCTGATTTGAAGCTGCTCTCGTACCTCGAGCTGCCTGACGGCACCGCAACAAATCAAAGGCGCTCAACCCAAAGACTGAAATCTTTCGATAGTATCTGCCTCAGTAAATTGAGAAGTATAGTTTCTTAGCTTTTCTCGTGGTTATAGTTACGTAGGAACAGGTCGAGACCTGTCCACTCGACAGGCTGTACCTATAAAAATATAGCTTCTACTAAAACAGTAAAGGTATTGTCCCCTTGAGGGGACTACAGGGGTGTAAAAGCAGCAACTATAGAACTATAACTTTAAAAGAAGTAGCAGAAAAACTCCCCGCCTTAGACAAGGAGGGGCTGGGGCTGGTTGGATCAACGGCAACTATAAAATCTATAAACCAACCCAACTACTAACCTACCTCAAAATCTTTCCTTCTTAAAAATCTTAGTCCTTATCTTTGCACCCGGATTTCAGGAAGTATAAAATGAAGTATAATTTACTGATAGTGATGCTGCTATGGAGTATGGTAACCATAGCACAGAAGAAAGCGATAACCGTAACTGAGCAAAGTATAAGCATACCTGCGACAGGGCAGCAGCATGTGCTGTATTATGGTTTCCAGAAAGGCGATGTAGCCGTTATTGCTATTGACCCCGAGAAAGCCGGCGAAACTATAAAGCTTGAAGTGCAGGAGTTTACTTCGGGAGCCACTGTTTACAATGCACAAAGTATAAAAATGGTTAAAGACCTGAAACTGACCGTGCCTCAAAAACTGGTATACAAATTTATACTTACATCCGCATCCGATAAAGCTATACCTGCCCGGTTAAGTATAAAACGCCTGCCCGAGAAAGAAGAAACCCGCCATTTTAACTCCAACATTACCTGGCAAACTATCGCTGATACTACTTGGGCTATTACCAATGAGAAGGTGTTGGTAAAAGGCGAACTAACCCCTGTTACTCTGGTTGATAAAACTTTTAGAGTGGCATCTATGGCTAACCTGAACCCAAGCCGCGTGTCGGTGCCGTTTAAATTGCCTGCAAACACGGTGCATTGGGTTTACTGGGTAGGCGTGGGGCAGCAGTCGGTGGAGGAACTGAAGAATATGACCAAGCTTGTTACCAAAGGTGCTTCTGTAATTGCCTCCTCAACTGTAAGTCCGGTGGTTGGTTTTGGATTAGGTTTATTACCGAGTTTGCCACAGGTAAACGCCAGCGGCAACATCGACTATTACTTTATGAACAAGGCGTCTGCAGATAAGTTTGTGGCTGATGAAGATGGCTGGAAACCTTATTCTTTTGCACAGGGCACCGGCATTATTTCCGACTACAAAAAAGTATCACTCTCCGAAACACCAAAAACCCCAGATGGCACACTTTACGCCACTTTCCGGAACAGCAACACCGTTACCGGCCTGGATATTACACTAAAGATTGTAGCCTTTGAGCAGGAAAAGAAGTATGTAACCAGGCAGGTGCGCAAGCCCTTAAAAGTAGAGCAGAAACAAGTACCGGTCTTTGGGGAGCAATAATTATAGTTCTGAGTCCCGAGTTAAGAACCTTTATACCTGCCGCAAGTTTAGCTTTAGCGTAACTTGTGGTTGTACATAGTGAGAAGTTTAAAACTTCTCTGCTTTGCAAAAGCAAGTATAGCTATGGCCGTAACTATGGAATTGTAGTGTATATTTTGATTCAGGCTCTTAACCAAGTATGGGTTCGGGTAAAGTATATTCTTCTGCTCACGCAGAAAGCAAGTTGCAAACTTGCAGCATACGCAGCCACAAGTTACGCTAAAGCTAAACTTGCGGTAGGAGCTGACATCAAACCCAATAAAGTATAACTCGGGACTTAGAACTCCTGAAATAACTCGTAACTCAGCACTCGAGACTCTGAACTCTTTTTATTAGTTTTGCCGCCGACAATTTTGATCCTTTAAACCTAAGTATAAACGATATGCAAATTCGCGTAGAGAAAGACACGATGGGCCCTGTAGAGGTGCCTGCAGACAAATACTGGGGCGCCCAGACACAGCGCTCAAAAGAGAACTTCACCATCGGTGGTCAGCTGATGCCGAAGGAAGTGATCGAGGCTTTTGCTATACTTAAAAAATCGGCTGCATTTGCTAACGCTGAGCTGGGTGTATTAGCGCAGGACAAAGCCGAAATAATTGGTAAAGTATGCGACGAAATTCTGGAAGGCAAGTTGGCTGACGAGTTTCCGCTGGTAGTATGGCAGACAGGTTCGGGCACGCAGTCTAACATGAACGTGAACGAGGTGGTTGCTAACCGTGCACACGTACTATTGGGCGGCAACCTGATGGATGAGAAAAAGAAGATCCACCCGAACGACGACGTAAACAAGTCGCAGTCTTCGAACGATACGTTCCCGACAGCGATGCACATTGCCGCTTACAAAAAAGTGGTGGAGCATACCTTGCCATTGGTTAAAAAACTTCGCGATACGCTTAACAGCAAAGCAGAAGCTTACATGGATGTAGTGAAGATCGGACGTACGCACCTGATGGACGCTACGCCGCTTACACTTGGTCAGGAGCTTTCTGGTTATGTAGCTCAGCTGGACTATGGCATGAAGGCGCTTCGCAACACACTAGAGCACCTGAGTACGCTTGCTCTTGGCGGTTCTGCAGTAGGTACAGGCCTTAACACACCGGCTGGTTACGATGTATTGGTTGCCGAGAAGATCTCTCAGTTTGCGGGTCATCAATTCATCACGGCTCCAAACAAATTCGAGGCACTTGCTGCACACGATGCTATCGTAGAAACTTCCGGTGCGCTTAAGCAACTGGCTGTATCGCTGATGAAGATCGCCAACGACATCCGTTTACTGGCTTCTGGTCCGCGTTCTGGTATCGCTGAGATCCTGATCCCGGAGAACGAGCCAGGTTCATCTATCATGCCAGGTAAAGTAAACCCTACACAGGCTGAAGCCATGACAATGGTTTGCGCGCAGGTAATTGGTAACGACGTGGCTATTTCGGTGGGTGGCATGAGCGGCCATTTCGAGCTGAACGTGTTTAAGCCGGTGATGATCTACAACCTGCTGATGAGCGCCCAGCTGATCGGCGACGCCTGCGACTCTTTCGATAAGCATTGCGCGGTAGGTATCGAGCCAAACACAGCCCGCATTAAAGAGAACCTAGAGAACTCGCTGATGCTGGTAACTGCTCTTAACCCGCACATCGGTTACGACAACGCAGCTAAGATTGCCAAAAAAGCGCACAAAGAAGGCACCACCCTTCGCCAGGCAGCTATTGCCCTTGAACTGCTAACCAACGAACAGTACGACGAGTGGGTACGCCCAGAAGATATGATCGGCAGCTTGAAGAAGTAAGATTATACTTTAACAGATAAAGGAAAAGCAGCTCCGGAAGGGGCTGCTTTTTTGTTTTATTCTACTTTGTGTAGCTTTTACTATATTTAGACTTCTATTCAATTAGAAAATAAACTGATGGAAAGAAAGCCAAGGATATTTATTGGATGTTCAACAGAGAGCTTAAATATAGCTGATGCTATCAATGAAAATCTCGATCATTCATGCGAAGTTACTATATGGAGAAACGGAACATTTAGGGTATCAAATAATGCAATAGACTCTTTAATTGAAAAGGCTTCTTCTGTTGACTTTGCAGTCTTTATTTTCTCTCCTGACGATATAGCCACTATTAGAAATACTGAAGAGAAAGTCGTTAGAGATAACGTGATTTTTGAACTTGGCTTATTTATTGGTACCATAAGCAAACAAAGGTGCTTTATAGTTAAACCAAGAGGTGTTGATCTGCACTTCCCAACAGATTTGCTTGGAGTAACAACCGCGGATTATGAACCAAACCGATCAGATGGGGACATTACTTCTGCATTAAATTACGCCTGTACTTTAATCAAAAAAGAGATAGACAGATTAGGTCTATTTAGAGGTGTCGGAACTTATACTTCTAATGTTTCAAGCTTACAGGTACAAAATGAAGAGTTAACAGATATTGATTTTCGTGTTTTAGCTGCATTGATGTCCACTGCTACTAACTCACCAAATGGCTTGGCTTTATGGGAAATAAAGAATGTCCTAAAAAACCAAACACCAAAGGTTGATACTTCATCTATAAAACTTGAGAGGCTAGGTTATCTAGAAAAAGAGAATGATGTAGATCATAATGGATGGGATTACTATGCCTACAAAATCTCTCAAGATGGTTTGGAGATAATTCTTGGTAATGAGCAAAAGCTATATAGCCTATATGAGCCAACAACAGAAGATAACGACCTTCCATTTTGACTCCCCCGCTAATGAGAGCTTGTAGCTCGTACTCTACTATACTCAAAAGATTAGTACGATTTGCAAGATCGCGCCAGCAAAAGGGGACTAAAAGGAGTCGTGTTACGTTTATATAATCACTAGCTGTAATTTAAGCTACCTCCAAACAGCACATGAAAGAAGTGTTTAAATTCAGTAAGTATGATTGATTCAACCAATATTTGTTTGGCTTGTGGGTTGTGTTGCGATGGCACCCTGATTGGCTTTGTACAGCTTAGCCACGAAGAGTTGCCTGCAATAAGGGAATTAATGGAAATTGAGGAAGCAAGTAGTGATGGGGTTTTTATTCAGCCCTGCAAAAAATATTGTGATGGCTGCACTATCTATTCCGACAGACCGAAACAATGCGCCAGCTACAATTGCGAACTTCTGGAATCTGTACTACGAAAGGAACTGGATTATACTTCGGCTATCGAAATAGTCGATGTGGCTAAACAGAGAAAGAGCGCTATTGAAGAAAAGTTAGCGCTACTACCAATCAAGCTACAATCCCAATCATTCTACTTTAAAATGGCTGAGCTGAAAAAGCTGTATCAGAATAACCAGCATGAGTTAGCATCAACACAGGACTTCAAAGATCTTATAGCGGACATTAAACAACTTGATGATCTGCTGTCAAAGGAATTTGGTGTCACAGTATTTTAAAACAAAGATTATTGTCTGATTAACAAAATCTTATACAATCACTTGTGTCCCACATCCCGAAAGTTTAACAACAGTCCAGCTTGTGGTTATACTTCTCAGCCAGTTTGTAACTGGCGTTTGTCGCAACCATACTTCCACAACCTAAAACCAGCTGCTATACATTAGCCCAACTATAAACAACAAAAGCTACCGAAGTAGCTTTTGTAATCCTTTAGTAACTATAGCAAAAGTATAAACCTATCCCGCGTTCGCAGTTCCTTTCAGCGCCTCTGCCACCGTCTCTTTCATGGGTGTAGTGGGATGCCCGATAAGTGCGGAAAGTTGGCGGCTATCGTCGGACAAAACACCATTTGATGCGGCCACATCCCAGCCGGCAATCGCCTGTGCTAAGAATTCGGGCAAACCAAAACTGGTAAGGGCAGCAGCATAATCGGCTTCTGGCAGGTTTCTATAGGGAATGTTTTTCCCTGTTTGCCTGGAGATTTCTGCAGCCAGGTCATTGAGCGTAAAAGCTTCGTCTCCGGCCAGTTCATACACTTTACCCTCATGGCCTTCTCCGGTTAAAACAGCAACTGCCGCATCAGCATAGTCAGCACGCGCTGCTCCAGATATTTTGCCTTCGCCTGCACTACCTATAAAAGCACCACCAGCCACCGCACCCGGAATAGAGCCGGTATAGTTTTCGGTGTACCAGCCGTTTCGCAGGAACGTGTAAGGAATACCTGAATTCTTGATCTCTGTTTCCGTGGCACGGTGTTCTTCTGCCAAACTGATCGATGACGTATCTGCCCGAAGTATACTGGTGTACACAATCCGTTTTACGCCGGCTTTTTTAGCAGCTTCTATTACGTTATGGTGCTGGGCAGCACGCCTTCCTACTTCACTTCCCGAGATCAGCAGTAAGGTATCTATTCCTTCTATGGCACGGTTTAGTGTTTCCGGCTTTTCGTAATCAGCTTCACGGGCTTCTATACCAAGGTCAGCTGCCTTCTCCGGCGATCGCACAAGTGCCACCAGGTTGTCAGTGGGTACTTTGTCTTTCAGTTTGCTTACTACCAGGCGGCCTAATTGCCCTGTGGCTCCGGTAATTCCTATTTTCATAATTTTACTGCGTTTAGTTTCCCGATCTATTCACTACGAAAGTTCTCACAACTGGTAGAGCTAAAGGAATGATTATAAGCAAAGTATGGCTTGATTATAGGGAAACACAACATACAAGCTAGTGTAATTCTTGTAAATTTGTGTATGGCCACCGATCAACCACTTATCAACAAAATGTACCTGCTGGAGAAGTTTCCCGGCAAAGGCGGCTGGACATATGCAGCCCTCCCGGAGATAGCACCAGATAAACATGCGCATTTCGGTTGGGTAAGGGTAAGAGGCACTATAGATAGCTACGAGATAAAGGGTTACCACCTGATGCCGATGGGAAACGGACAGCTTTTTCTGCCTGTACGGGCCGAGATCCGTAAGAAGGTAAAGAAGCAGGCAGGCGATTGGGTGCAGGTTATACTTTACGCCGACAACACCCCACAGGAAGTGCCCGAAGAACTGCTGCTTTGCCTACAGGACGAGCCCGCTGCCTACGAGAAGTTTTTAACTTGCACTGATGGCGAACAGAAGGCATTTGTTGACTGGATCTATAGTGCTAAGACCGACGAAACCAAGGTAGAGCGCATCGTGCAAACTATAAACAAACTGCTCAGTAACCAGAAGCTGCACGAGAAGTAATAACCGCCATTCCCGAACCATCAGGTAAAACAGGCAGTATGTATCTATTACTTTCAGCACATACCCATCTGAGAGCATGTATATACTAAACCACTACCTATGGACAGACTTAAAGGGAAAGTTGCTTTGATAACTGGTGCAGATTCAGGTATCGGCAAGGCTACAGCCATTGAATACGCCAGACAAGGAGCCGATATTATTATCTGTTACCATTCTGATAAAGAAGGCGCTGAAAAAACGCTTGCAGAGGTAGAAAAACAAAAAAGGAAAGGATTTATACTTCAGGTAGATATCAGTGAGGAACAGAAGGTGGAACAGCTGTTCGAGCAGGCGCTGAAGGAGTTTAAAACGATTGATATTCTGGTGAATAATGCTGCTGTAAATGGCTCAGGCATTAATGTAGCCGATATGAGCACAGAAGTTTTCGACAAAACCATACGCACTAATCTTTACGGTACCTTTTTCTGCTCCAGGGCCTTCATAAAGCACCGCAAACAGCAGGGCGGCAAAGGCAAGATCATTAATGTATCGTCGGTGCACGAAGAAATAGTATCGGCGGGCACAGCAGACTATTGCGCCTCTAAAGCGGCTGTCCGCAACCTTACCCGCACTTTGGCCCTGGAGCTAGCAGAAGATGGCATTAATGTAAATAACATTTGCCCCGGCATGATCCTGACTCCCATGAACCAGGAAGCTATAGATAATAAAGAGGTACGTAAGGAAGCTGAACAGAACATCCCTCTGAAAAGAGCAGGTAAACCGGAAGAGATTGCAAAAGTGGCTGTTTTCCTGGCTTCGGAAGATGCAAATTATGTTACCGGCTCCAGCTATTTTATGGATGGCGGACTTTCGCAGAACATGGGGCAGGGAGCCTAGTACAAGTTGCGTTTGCAGATGAAACCAGCTATACTATCATCTCAAACCTTACAGTGCGATATTTGTTTATGCAACACAGAGTTGACTATACTATAAAGTATTAACTACATGAAAATAGCGAAAGACCCATCAGAGTATAACAAGCTTACCCCGGAAGAAGAACGTATTATAGTACATAAAGGCACCGAGTACCCGGGAACAGGCAAGTATAATAACTTTAAAGGCGAAGGCGTATACTTGTGTCGCCGTTGCAACGCACCGCTTTATACTTCGAAGTATAAGTTTGAGTCGCATTGCGGCTGGCCGAGCTTTGACGACGAGATAACCGGGGCCGTAAAACGTGTACCAGACCCGGACGGCCATCGTACCGAAATTGTTTGTACCAACTGCGGCGCACATCTGGGCCATGTGTTCGAGGGTGAGTACCTTACTCCAAAAAACATCCGCCACTGTGTAAACTCATTATCCTTAAAGTTTGTGGCTGTAGAAGACCTGGAGAAGGAAGTATAACCTGCGCATGTTCAGGCACAGGGGCAAGGTACAGGAAAACAAACAGGAGAGCGGCATTTATACTTGTTCCAACTGCGGGCAAGTGCTGTTTGAAGCTAAGTATAAATTCAGTGTCGGTTCAGGCTTTCCAAGCTTTTGGGATCAGGTAGGGGAGCATGTACAACAAAGCCCATTGGATACTTATGGGCGAGAAAGGATACAGCTCTTGTGCAGCCAATGCAAACAGCACCTCGGTCATTTGTTTGAGGATGCCCGTACACTAAGCCATGTGCGCTACTGTATAAATGCAGATGCGCTGAAGTATAAAATATAGATTACCAAAGTAGAAGACAAATAAATGGAAATAGCAACGTTCGGTAATGGATGCTTCTGGTGCACGGAGGCGGTTTTTCAACAGTTACAAGGTGTGGAAAAAGTAGAGTCGGGGTATGCGGGCGGCCATGTGGAAAACCCAACCTATAAACAGGTTTGCACTGCCACTACAGGCCACGCAGAGGTGCTACAGATAACTTTTGATCCACAACAAATAAGTTACGAAGAGCTGCTGCGCGTCTTCTGGGAGACCCATGACCCAACCACTTTAAACCGCCAGGGCAACGATGTCGGACCACAATATCGCTCGGTTATTTTCTATCACAACGAAGAACAAAAGCAGCTTGCCGAAAAGTATAAATTAGCCCTGGATGAATCCGGCGCTTTCGATGACCCTATTGTTACCGCCATTGAGCCGCTTACCAATTATTATCCTGCAGAAGACTACCACCAGAATTACTTTATCAACAACGGAAGCCAGCCTTATTGTGCTTTTGTAGTACGCCCGAAAGTAGAGAAGTTCCGGAAAGTGTTTAAAGACAAGCTGAAGCCGGAGTTTAGTTAATAGTGTTTTGTGTTTAGTGTTTCGATAAAATTCATAATTCCATTGGATAGCTACTTCAAGAAACGCTACAACAGCTTTAAGTTTGCCATAAAGGGTATAAACTCGGCTGTGCGTTCGGAGCCGCACATGCGCCTGCATATACTGGCTGCCATTGGGGTTATACTTCTTGGCATCATATTCAGGGTAACGAAGGTAGAGTGGTGCCTGCTGGCCGGAAGTATAGGCTTGGTCATAACTGCTGAGATCTTTAACACCTCCATTGAAACGCTAACAAACCTGGTATCGCCGCAACATAACCCGTTGGCCGGTAAAACCAAAGACCTGGCAGCCGCAGCCGTACTGGTAGCAGCCATAACCGCCGCTATAGTTGGCCTCATCATTTTTGTGCCTTACGTGCAGGACCTGATTAACACCTATCAGACTGATTAAGCACCCTTGCTATACTTTATCCGTACCTCTTTCATCATCATTTAAAATAATTACCTTTGCAGCCGCTTAAAAAAACGGAAATGTATAAAATACTAACCTACATTTTTATAGTTAGCCTGTTTTGTGTGGCTGTATCCTGCAAATCAACTAATGCGCCGGAGGGTCCACAGGCACCCTGGTTAACTGACCTTATACAGCAACTGGAACAAGACGCTCCGGCCAACCCTCCCGCTAAAATTTACCGTTATACCTATAACAACCAGGAAGTATACTACCTGACAGGCCGCTGCTGCGACATACCTTCTAAACTGTTTGATAAGGATGGTGCCCAGCTTTGCGAGCCGGATGGTGGTATAACCGGAAGGGGAGATGGTCGCTGCCCTGATTTTGCAGAAAAGCGCACAAACGAAACTTTAATTTGGGAAGATAAACGAGAAAGATAAATTAGAAATGACAGGAAACGACGTACTGAAGAACTTATCAGAATATAACATCTGGGCAAACCAGACCATGCTGGATGTTTTCAGCAGCTTGCCAAGCGTACCAAACAATGCAGCCCGCTTAATGAGCCACGCACTTAACGCACAGGCCATCTGGATAACACGTATTACCGGCACACAAAGCCCCGTAAAAGTATGGCAGGAGCACAACTTGGAGCAATTAAAGGAGCTGCACAAAAATGCCTCTTATAAAATTGCCGAACTGGTTGCCAACGCCGACGAAGCCGAGTTTAACCGCCTGATAGATTATACCAACAGCCAGGGTAACAAGTATAGCACCCGTGTTTTAGATATTTTAACACATGCCTTCAACCATGCCACCTACCACCGTGCCCAGGTTGCCACTGATCTGCGCAAAAACGGCCACACACCGCCAAACACCGATTATGTTACCTACGTGCGTGAGCTGATGGGCCAGGTATACTAAGTATAAACTCAGAAGTATAAACAAATAAAAAGGAGCTCCAGAAAGAGCTCCTTTTTACATGGGGGTTCACAAATTAATTCATTTAAAAACTTCCGGACTCAACCGGAGAAGTTTCTTTATTCAGGCAGCTGTACTGTGCCTAAGTCTTTAATAGCGTTCTGTGATACTACTACATCTGTTACTGTTGTATCATGTGCAGCACCTTCAGTGTAGAACTTAACAGTGTAAGAACCAGCCGGCACACCTTTGATCAGGAAGTCACCAGCTTCGTTGGCAAAGCCACCTAGTGTATCGTTAGCAGAAGAGATTACATAAATACCTGGCTTATACTCAGCAGGAGTTACTTTACCTCTGATACCACCAGCCACAGCCTGTGAAATCACACGAATTACAGGTTTCAGGTTATAACCGCCGTTGCCTTTAGCTACTACCGAACGGGCAGCATCAAAGTCAAGCAGCATTACATAAGTTACATCAGATTCTAAAGTAGCATTCACGTCAAGTTTCACACCTGATGTCTGTCCGCTTGGTGTTTTCAGGTCGATTACTTCACCGCTCTTAAGCTTTACTGTGTTCTCGTCGCCAAGTATAAGTCTGATCTGGGAGATGTTGCCTGCAGGCAGTTCAGCGCTGGCAAGCAAAGTATCTTGGCCATTTGCAAAGTCAAGCAGGTTATAGATACCAGGGTTGATTTCATCTAGTGTTATCCAGCCTTCTTCGCTGTCAGTGTCTTCAGTATGCACCTGCACAGATTCGATTTCGATGTTTACTTCTTCATAATCGCCAGGCGCATCCGTCATACGAACCTGCAGTTGCGATGTGCCACTGCCTTCATTCTCTGATTCGCTGTCGCATGAGCTAAAGCCGAAAATAAGGCCACCTAATAAGAAAGGGATAATCAGTTTTCTTTTCATAATTATTGTATTTAAAAGTTATAGCTCAAATATCTGATACAAAGATGAAGACAACATGAAGATTTAAAATTGTCTGTCTTTTTATAGTTGAGCTTGTTACGTTCTGTAATGCCTTGTGGCATTTGTAGGGATAGAACGCAGATAACAGCAGGAAATTACGTATGCCTATATATGAAAGATGCCTGAAATAGGCATTTCAGGCATCTTTCTTTAAATACAACAATTTTATATTATAGTACTTCTATAAATTGCATTATTTTGCACCAGCTTTCGTAGTATCAGCTGGAGTAGGAGCAGGCTTAACAGCTGGCTTTGTTTTCGGTTTCAGAAAATCGGAGATCTTATCGGTAGCCTGTTTCTTAATATTGAGCTCGGCTTCTTTACGTTTCTTTTCCAGTTCCAGGCGCGCTTTCTGCTCAGCTTCCAGTTTTCTTCTGTTCAGCTCGTTCCGGATGCTGTCTTCTGCCTGTGCCTTACGCTGATCCAGTTTAAGTTTAGCATCGTTCAGTTTGCTCTGCACTGCTTCTTTTACAAGAGTAGATGCCTGCTCTTTTACGCTGCCACCAGCTAAGCTCACACGAGGATCGGCCAGCGTACCACCAACTTTCAGGTTCAGGGTTACACGCTCAGCAGCTTTTAACTGAGTGCCGCCGATCATACCAGCTAAACGGGAGTTCAGTTCTTTACCTACTTTTCCGGTTGGCACATTCAGGGCAGTTACATAATCTATTTGTCCGTTCACGTTGTTGCTACCACCTACAGTCATCTGCACGTCGCCTACTTTCATGTCAAATGGTTTGATCACCAGACTACCATCAATTATCTGCGCATCGATCATCTTGTTCTCAACTACAAAGTTTTTCAGTTGCTCCAGGTGCGTCAGGGTACTTATCTGCTGAACAATCTTCACATCGCGTACAGCTGCTTTCAATACTTTTATCACACCTGCACCATCCATCGTTTTAAACACAGGTGTCATGTCAGGTGCCATCTCACCAGCAAAATTAAACTTGGTGTTAAAGGTACCATCCAGCAGACCAGCAATTGGCGCTATGGCTTTTATAGTATTAAAGGCATTAAAAGCCTGTCGGAAGTTCAGGTTCTGTACATCAAGCGCCATATCAAACAGGGGCTTCGAAATATCCGATGTATTGTAAGTACCGCTGGTGGCAAATGTAGCGCCAAGGGTGTTAAAGGTTACCTTATCCAATTTTGCTACCTTATCTTTCACCAGCACGCGGCCCTGCATGTTGTTTAGCTTCAGGTTATCATAAAGCACCTGTTTAGCATCTACATTTAAGGTAATGTCTAAGTTTGCCGGTACTTCTACTACACCTTCTTCCTGGGCATTTGCTACTGGTTCACCGGTTTCTTCTACCATCCACTCATTCACGTTAAAATTATTAGAGCTCAGGTTAAAGTTTCCGCGCAGGCTCTGGTTATCAGCCAGAGCATAGCCTAGATAATTTGAGATGCTACCGTTTGCCTGTATATCACTCTTGCCTAACTGGCCATTCAGGTTCTTGATCTCAATGCGCTCGTTATTGAACACGGCATTGGCTTTGCTGATCTTTATACCTTGCGGCATATCAGTGCTTACAAAGTTCAGGTTGCTGATGGCCATAGTTCCGTTTGCCGAAATGTTGTTATACTTCTCAGCTTCCACATCGCTCATTTTGCCTTTAGCCGCCACGTTGGCATTTATTCTACCCGATACGGTCATACCTTCCTGCGGGAATATCTTGGTCAGTTTGGTCAGATCAAGTATACCTTTAATATCGAAATCGAAGGCCGGTTGATCTATACCTGCAATAAGTGCTCTGCCGGAAAGAGGCTCGCCGTCTAAGGTCATGTTAAAGCGCTCCACGTTTATGCGGGTATCGTCGGTATTACCAGTTTTATTCAGGATGTTAGCTACCATGTTCAGGTTCTGGATAGGTGCAGGAAAATCCTTGGACTTGATATAGCCGTTGGTCAGGCGCATATCGGCATCAATAACAGGCATGCTCTTTTCAGAATAAACTCCTTTGGCATCAGCATCAACCTTTAATAAACCACGTAGCGCCATACCTTCTATCGGGTATACTTTGGTCATTTCGGTCAGGTCTATATTTGCCTTTATATTGCCATCTACCTTCATCGGCTCCAAACCTTCAATCAACACTTTGGCATCTACTGGGTTCTTCCCTAAGTCGAGATGCAGTTGGCGCACATTAACTACCATGTTATTTGGGTTGCCATCTTTGTTATCGATGCGCATATCCACGTTAATGTTTCGGGCAGCCTGTGGCAGGTCAGGGTATTTGAAAAAACCATTGATGATCTTCAGTTCTGTACCATAGCCCGGCATCAGGGTATCGATCATGCGACCTTTAAAATAACCGTCGAAGCTTAGCTTGCCTTCCGTTTTGATATCCTTGAACTGCTCTGTATACATACCCGGCACTACCGACAGCACATTTCTGAAATCAGTCTCCGTAGCTTTAAAGGTCAGGTCGAAGTCTATAGCTTCTTCAGGCATAAGTATAGTTCCGGCAAACTGGAACGGCAGCTCGTTCAGCTGAATTTTGTTATCCTTGAAAGTATAGAGTGCCTTGTTCAGGTCCATAGCCATCGTTACATCGGCATCCAGTTTTCCGTTCTCTATATAGTTTACGCCATCATAGGTCATGGTAAAGCGGTCCGATGTGGTCTGCGACTTCATATCGAACACATCTTTGGCAAAGTCGCCGGAGCCGATGTGGTTTACATTATAGGCAGCCATACCAAAAGGGATACTCAGGTCATCGTAAAAAAGGGTAGCGTTGTTTACATCCCATTTTTTAATGCCCATTTTAAAATCGCTGGCAGCAGTATCGGCAGGAGTTTCAGCTATGCTGTCTGGTATCATAATATCCCAGTTTGCTTTGCCGCTTTTTAAAACTATTAGCCTGATCTTAGGCTGATCCATAGTAATAGAGTTTATCTCCAGTTCGTCGCCGGCAATTACACTCATCAGGTCAAGGCCCATTCTAAAGGCAGGCACCTGCGCCAATGTATCGGTAGCAAAAGAGTCTATGCCAACTATAGCCAGGTTCTCTACACCCAGCGACACATCCGGGAAGTCACGGAACAGCGAAAGGCTTACATCATCGGTCTGGTAAAGCACTTTTGCATTAATATTCTTTGCTATCTCTTTGTCGAGGGTCTGTTTGATTTTATCTTTGAACAGAACAGGTACCAGTGCTGCTACTGCCAGCAGTACCGCCAGAAAGACAAAGAAGCCAATTACTACTTTTTTCATATAGGAATAAGTAAGGGTATCTTGTTATAAATGCGTATCCTGCAAAGGTATAGCCAAAACTATGCAAAAGTTTAAAGGCAAAGTATAGTAAGCATTAATTTTTCGGTTTAGCTTGTTCTGATGCACGTTAAAACATGTTTTTAAAAAAATGGATCTTATATGTTATTGCCTTTCTGTGGTGCTTTGTAGCAACCGCACAGGATGTACACTACTCACAGCAGTACGCTAACCGTTTATACCTGAATCCTGCCTTTGCCGGCTTAAATCATGACTGGAGTGTAAGTATAAGCCACCGTACACAATGGCCTGCACTTAACGGGGCTTTCCTTACCAACCAGGTAGCTGCTGATTTATTGCTTCCAAATACAAAAAGTGCAATTAGTTTACTACTGCTTCAGGACAAGGCCGGTATCGGTGGATTACAAAAACTGGCTGCTTCTGCCGGGTACGCTTACCACACTCCCTTAACTGATCGTATAGCCTTATCCGCAGGTTTACAGGCCACAGTTGCTTCCTTAAGTATAAACTTTGATAATCTTGTTTTTGGCGACCAGTTAAGCGATAACGGGCAGGTGGCTGTAACTACAGCAGAAGCAAATACCTTTGAGCCAACACAATACATAAGCTTTGCTACAGGCGCACTGCTTTATACAAACCAGCTATGGCTGGGCCTCACGGCTGCACACTTAAATAAACCTGCTTATGGCTTCGGAGAAAAAACTTCGCTCCCGATGCGTTTTACGGTAAACACTGGCTACAAATTTTACGTTAGCAGCTACCAAACCAACGGAGGCGAGGCAGAGTTTAGCATAACCCCGACAGCTACTTTTACACATCAGAAAAATTTTAATTGGCTGAGTGCCGGTTTATACACTAATTATACTCCTGTTTCGTTAGGTTTATTATACAAAGGAGTACCGGTAACAGGCGATCAGAACCAGGAACAGGCACTTGCCGTAATAGCAGGGCTGCAACTAAATCAGGTAAAAGTCGGGTTCAGCCACGATGTAGGAATAAGCGATTTTAGCCGCCAAAGTGGTGGTGCTACCGAAATTTCTATTGTTTTTGAACGACTTGGTACTGATAAAGTGTTTCGAAGCCGCTCCCGGTCAAAAATAAGCCGACGCATTATTTGTCCGGAAATCTAATTTTATTTATAATTGCACATTAAACTACGTTACAAGAACCTTATCTTAATTGGGTGCTATTTTATGAAATTTGCTAAGTATTTATCGGCTGTGGTTATGGGAGGCTTGCTTCTCACTGCCTGCAATAGAGGAGGACAGCCTACCAGCACAAACCCGGGAGACTACAGCTCCGCCACAGGTATAGAGTATGGCGAAGACGAAAAGGCTTTTGCTGTGGAGGATTACGCTGATATTCAGGGCGGTCCGGGATTGATTTTTATTGAAGGTGGCCGTACTGTATTAGGTTCTATGGAAGAGGATGTTGCCATGACGCGCGATAATATTGAGCGTACGGTAACAGTTGCTTCTTTCTATATGGATGAAACTGAGGTCGCAAACATTCACTGGCTGGAGTATCTGCACTACATTAAGCAGGACTCAGTTCCGGAAGTATACCAGGCAGCTCTGCCAGATACTACTGTTTGGTCTCGTCAGCTTTCTTTCAACGATCCTTATGTAACGTACTACCTGCGTTATCCTGGTTTCCGTTTCTTCCCGGTGGTGGGTGTAAGCTGGTTACAGGCTAATAACTACGCTATCTGGCGTACAGCTAAGGTAAACGAAAACCTTGCTAAAGAAGCTACTGGCGGCGGTGGCGGCAAAAGAGGCCTTTTCGGAAGAAAGAAAGGTGCTGAAGAAGCTCCTGCCGAAGGCGAAAAACCATCTATCGAGTCTGGTTATGTGCTTCCGAACTATCGTCTCCCAACAGAGGCAGAGTGGGAATATGCAGCTCAGGCGATGATTGGTACACAGTACTCTGAAGACGAGAACCAGAACAACCGCAGACTTTACCCTTGGGATGGCCACCAAATACGTAACCCGTATGGCAAGCAGATGGGTAAGTTTATGGCTAACTTTAAGCGTGGCCGTGGTGACTATGCAGGTATCGCAGGTGCCCTGAACGACGGTGCGATGATCACAGACTATATTTACAGCTACCCGCCAAACGACTTCGGTTTATATAACATGGCCGGTAACGTAAACGAGTGGGTACAAGATGTGTATCGTCCGCTTTCTTTTGAAGATGTGGAAGACCTGAACCCATTCCGTAGAGATGGTTATCTGGATGAGAAAGAAAATTATGCTAACACTGATGTTAGAGATTTCCACTCGCTGATCAACGATGAGGTTCGCGTTTACAAAGGCGGTTCCTGGAAAGATGTTGCTTACTGGTTATCTCCTGGTACTCGTCGTTTCATGACGCAGGATTCATCAACAGCAACTATTGGTTTCCGTTGTGCCATGATCAACGCTGGCTCAAACCATTAAGAAGTAAATAACCTAACTATAATTTTAAAGCCCGGACCAAACATCCGGGCTTTATACTTTATATACCTCCCTATGAAAGAAGAAACAACCGAACACGTACAGATCATCTTTAAAAGCTACAGCGATTTATTTGAGCAGGAGATAGAAGAACCGCTTTGGGCGTTTGTGCTGGACAAAGAAAACCGCCTTTACCAGATCGACAGTATTCCGTTTTATACTTCGCTTATAGCCTCAAACGATATTGTGTTCGCAGATATAGACCCGGCAACCAAACAGCTGGTTTACCAGAAAACGGTAAGCTACGGAGGCCACTCTACTGTACAGGTTGTGATGAATGATGAAAGTATAGTTATGGACGATATCCGTGATATCTTCAGTAATATGCGTTGCGTGTCAGAAGTAGTAAATGACGACTTCTTTGTGCTGGACATTCCGGATGATGTAGACTATAAGCAGGTAAAAACCGAACTGGACAGACTGGAAGCGGAAGAGAAAATAGAATATGCTGAGCCGAGCTTATCTGATGTGCATCGTAAGCAAACAGAAGGTTAACCTGTAAACTATTGTCTTACACTTCCTATGAAGATCAACCGCGTGCAGGTAAAGCTATTAGTCTGGATCATAATCAATATAGCTTTAATTGCAACGTACTACTGGCACAAAAAAACGATACAGTGTGAGCCGTGTTTACCCAACATTTACTGCCCACCTTGCCAGACCAGTTACATGGCAGACTTCCCGACTACTATTTCTATAGTTAATGCAGGTTGCTTACTTCTCTGGATTGCGGATAAAACTATAAGATCGACTATCAGGCGGCGGCTATAGTGGCTATACTTACTTCGGTAGCGCCGGCTGCTAATAACGTAATGGCACAGGCTTCCAGTGTGGCTCCTGTTGTCAGCACATCATCAACTATAAGTACACGCCTGCCTTTTACCTGTTCCGGCTTAGTTACTTCAAAGACCTGCTCCACGTTTTGCCAGCGGCTCAGGCGGTTCTTTTGCGTCTGCGTGGTAGTGTTTATTGTTCGTTTAAGTACATCTGCTTTTGCCGGCACGCCCATAGCTGCTCCTATACCTTTGGCAAACCACTCCGACTGATTATATCCACGCTTTCGCTGTTTCTGTTTATGCAGCGGCACCGGAACTATAAGGTCTATTTGGTCATGATATTGGTACTCCTGAAGTATACTGCCGTACCGTAGTCCTAAATGCTCTCCTAATTCCTTTGCACCTTTATACTTTAGCTGGTGTAATAACCGCTGCACACTGCCTTTAGAGTTAAAATATAAATAAGAGAAAGCAAACCTGACCGGCACTTTACCCCAGAACCTGCGCTGTAAGGGGTTATGCTCTGTAGTCCCATGTTCATGAAAATCAGTGTAAGGAAGTTTTATATTACACTCAGTGCAGATATAACGCTCACCATGCGCCAAAGCTCCGTTGCAGGAGAAACAACTTTCCGGGAAAAATAACGACAGCAGGTCCTGAAACATAGTATAGACTTAGTGGTTAAGGTATTGTTATTTTTTTGCCGTAATTTTATATCTACAGTAAAGCTATTTCAGCTAATCAATTCACAACAATGAGCCAATTAGAAGAATTTAACGAATATCGCTCGCGTATGAACGAGCGCATCATGTCTTACGACAATAAAGTGATCAAACGCTTCTTTAATTTAGATACCAACACATACGCAGAAGGAGCCCTTGATGTAAAAACAAAAGAAATGCTGGGCCTGGTTGCCTCTATGGTTTTGCGCTGCGACGACTGCATTAAGTACCACTTAGGTAAAAGCTTTGAAGAAGGCGTAACCGACGAAGAAGTGTTTGAAGTATTTTCAATTGCTAACCTGGTAGGTGGTTCCATTGTGATCCCGCACTTCAGAAGGGCAGTAGAGTACTGGGAAGAATTGAAAGCGCAGAAGTCTTAATTTCTGATTGTTAATTGTTGATTGCTGTTCTAAACTATTATCGGGGTCAACAATTAATAACCGACAATCAACAAACACATGATAGAAGAATCAGATAATTTAGAACATAGATGGACGCAGTTGCGGGCTTTCCTGATGAAGCAATTCGGGAAGAAGCCTGACTTGAACGCTATACTTTTCCTGATCGGTATACAAGAACTCGGCAAAGGCATTACAGAATTTACAAAAGAAGAAAAGCAGGACCTGATGCACATTGCCACCTGTAAAGTATTCAGCCTGTCGGGTTACTATAAATTAGAGAAAGTAGATGAAGAAGGCTGGCCACATTATAAAGCACTTAAACCTTTACCTTTTGCCAATCTCAAAGAGCAGGAGAAAATGCTGAAGTGGCATATTCTGGAGTACTTTAATCAGCTGGATCAAGTATAAATTTTATTACGACACACGTACTTCGTATCACGTATCACGACTTCTAGTAAAAAAATTATCTGTCGTGCTACCTGATACGTGCTTCGTGATACGCTAACACAATGAAAATAATTACTTACAACGTTAACGGCATTCGCGCTGCGCTTAGCAAAGGATTTCAGGATTGGGTAAAGGCAGCTAACCCGGATGTGTTGTGCCTGCAGGAGATAAAGGCCTGCGAAGAAAAATTTGACCGCGCTGTATTTGAAGACCTGGGTTATAACGTGTACCTGCATCCGGCTGTTAAAAAAGGCTATAGTGGTGTGGCTATACTTTCTAAAAAAAAGCCTAACCATGTAGAAGTGGGTTGTGGCATTTCGTGCTACGACAACGAAGGCCGTGTAATCCGTGCTGATTATGATAACTATTCAGTGATGAGTGTGTATATGCCTTCCGGCTCAAGCGGGGAGGAGCGCCAGGGATTCAAATTCCAGTGGATGGATGACTTTTTTGGTTACATCGGCGACCTTAAGCAAACGTTGCCTGGCCTTGTAATAAGCGGCGACTATAATATCTGTCATCAACCAATTGATATTCATAACCCAAAGTCAAATGCGAACAGCTCAGGTTTTTTGCCTGAAGAACGTAACTGGCTAAGTAAGTTTATCGATAGCGGCTTCACTGATTCGTTCAGGCACTTTAACAAAGAACCGCACAACTACACCTGGTGGAGCTATCGTGCTGGCGCTCGTAATAAAAATCTGGGCTGGCGTATAGACTATAACATGACAACCAACAACCTGAGCGATAGGCTAAAACGAGCAGCTATACTTACCGAAGCCAAACACTCTGACCATTGCCCCGTGCTACTGGAAATAGAGTAGGTGCCATATACGAAAGCACCCGATTTTATAGTTATATTTAAGAGCACCTGATAATCAAGGGTATATTTTCATATACAGGTTATTAGGTGCTCTTACTTTATGTATAGCTGTAACCGCACATTTCCTTTAGCGTTATAGTATCAAACACCTATGAAACAACCGGATGCACTTACCCAACTGATGCATCAGCTGCAGGAGTTCAAGAAGAAGTTCTATCTGAACCTGCTGCTGCGGGGCAGCTTATTTGCTGTAGGTCTGTTACTTTCTATCTACATCATTTATAGTTTACTGGAGTATGTCTTCTATTTCCCGCAGGCAGTACGGGCTATACTTCTTTTTTCTTTTATAGGTATTATAATTTATGCTTTTGTTCGCTGGATAGCTTTGCCAGTAGCTGCCCTGGCTAATTTAAGCAGACTATTATCTGATGAACAGGCTGCTTTACGCGTAGGTAGCTTTTATCCCGAAATAAAAGATAAATTACTGAATGCCATCCAGTTAAATAACTTAGACAGAACAAATGAACTGATTGCAGCAAGTATAAACCAGCGTACGGGTCAGTTATTACAATTCCGGTTTAAAGATGCAGTAACTTATAAAGATAACAAGCCAATACTGAAGTATGTGGCTTTGCCGGCAGTTATCGCGTTGCTTATAGCCATGGTTTACCCGGCTATTTTTGTTCAGGGTACAGAGCGTATCATTAATTACAAAAAATTCTATGCACCGGTTGCTCCTTTTACCTTCAAGGTGCAGAACAATGAATTACAGACCTTTCGTGGTGAAGACTTTACACTGAAAGTAGCCATAGAAGGAGAGGCCATACCTAAAGAAGTATATATTAACTATAACGGCCGGCGGCAATTACTACAACAAGCAGCTGATAATACCTATACTTATACTTTTAAGCAGCCACTCAAAAGTATAGATTTTGAATTGGAAGGCTCCGGCTTTATGTCGGATACATATACTTTGGAACTGCTTTCCCGCCCTAACCTAAAAGACTTTGAGTTACAGGTACAATATCCTGCCTACTTCAACCGTAAACCTGAAGTAATTGAGAATACTGGAAGTGCCACTGTACCCGAGGGCAGCACGCTCACGTGGAACTTTAAAGCTTCTGAAACGGAAAGTATAAGCCTCTCTTTCGACAACCCTGATCAGAAATTAGCCACTCAAAAAGATGAGGATAGTTTCTCTGCCAGTAAAAAAATAAATGAGAGCCAGAACTATAGCATCCAGCTCAAGAACAAGTATAGCTCCAACAAAGAAGACATTAAATATCAGATCACGGCCATTGCTGATAAACATCCTCAGATCACCTTGGAGCAGTTTCAGGATACAGCCCTTTATTCTTTCCTGGTGTTGGGAGGCGATGTTTCCGACGATTATGGTTTATCTCGTTTGGCAATTCACTACCGTGTAAGTAACCAAAACAATTCTAAAGCAGGATATAAAAGTATAGCATTGCCGCTTTCTCCCCGCCAGGCTAGCCAAGCCTATTATTACCAATGGAATACTGCTGCTTTAAATATGCAGCCCGGCGAAAAACTGGAGTACTTTGTACAGGTTTGGGATAACGATGGCTTGCACGGACCTAAAAATGCGCGCACCCGCACCTTCGAATTAAAAGTACCGAGTAAACGAGATTTGGAGAAAGAGCTGAACAGCAATGCACAATCAGTAGGCAGCCAGATCAGTAAATCACTGGAAAGAGCCAATAAACTCCAGGAGGAGCTCTCGAAATCCGAAGAGAAATTAAAGACCAAACGTGACTTGAACTGGCAGGATAAAAAACAGCTTGAAAACTTAGTAGAAAAGAAGAAACAACTGGAACAGGACCTGGCAGCCATGAAGGAAATGTTTGATGAGTTGAACAAGAAGCAGAACATGCTGAGCGAGCAGGACAAGCAATTGGCCGATAAAGCTCAGGAACTGCAGAAACTCATGAACGACCTGCTCGATCCGGAAACAAAGAAGCTTTATGAAGAACTGGAAAAGTTACTACAGCAGAAACAAGCCAATGACCCTGAACTTCAGAAGCTGCTAAGCAAACTCGATAACCGGGAGAAGAACCTGGAGCGTGAACTGGAGCGGGCACTTGAACTTTTTAAGCAATTGCAGTTTGAGCAAAAGCTGGATAACATCTCTGAAAAGCTGGAGGAAATGGCCCAGGACCAGGAAAAATTAGCTGATAAAACTGCTCAGAAACAAGAAGACAACAAGCAACTGCAACAGGAGCAGAAAGAGCTTCAGGAGCAATTTGAAGAAGTGAGAAAACAAATGGATGAGCTGAAAGAACTGAACGATAAAATGGAGAACCCTAACCCAATGGATGAGCAGCAGCAGGAGCAGGGCGAACAGCAGATCGAGCAGAACATGGAGCAAAGCCAGCAACAGCTACAGAAACAGCAAAACAAAAAAGCCAGCGAAAGTCAGCAGAAAGCAGGGCAGCAAATGAAGCAGATGGCTCAGCAGATGGATCAGATGATGAACACCATGAGCATGGCCGGCATGCAACAGAACCTTGACAACCTTAGAGATATTTTGGAGAACCTGATCAAGTTATCTTTTGACCAGGAAGCTGTAATGAAATCCTTCAGAAGTGTGAACCAAAGTGATCCGCGCTTTATAGCTTTATCTCAGGAGCAGCTCAACTTACGCGACAACGCTAAGGTAATTGAAGATAGTTTGTACGCACTTGCCAAAAAGGTATTCCAGATTCAGTCCTTTGTTACCCGCGAAGTAGCATCCATGAACCAAAGTATGGATAATAGTATGCAGGAGCTACGCGATAGGAATGTAGGCAAAGCCACAGCTCAGCAGCAACTTGCTATGACAAGTATGAACAACCTGGCGCTAATGCTGAACGATGCTTTAAAGCAAATGCAACAAGCTATGCAGAACATGCAAGGCAATATGGCCGGAAAACAGAAGGGAAATCAGAAAAAACCAGGTGGTTTAGGCGAAATGCAGGACGCTTTAAATAAAAAAATAGAAGAATTGAAAAAAGGTGGCAAATCAGGTAAGGCACTGTCTGAAGAATTAGCTAAATTAGCTGCTGAGCAGGAGGCTCTCCGAAATGCCCTTCGTGAAATGGAGAAGCAAGGCACCAAACCTGGTGAAAATGGCAAACAGGGCGATCTCGGAAATATTAGCAAGATGATGGAACAAAGCGAAACTGATCTCGTTAATAAACGTTTGACCGAGCAAACGATTATGCGGCAGCGCGAGATCCTAACCCGGTTACTTGAAGCTGAAAGGTCGATGAAGGAGCGGGAGCTTGATAATAAGAGGGAAGCCAAGACGGCACATAATATTGCACGCAAACTTCCTCCGTCGTTTGAGAAGTACCTGAAAGCAAAAGAAAAACAAACTGAATTACTTAAAACGATACCGCCTGCATTGTCTCCGTACTATAAGCAAAAGGTAAATGAGTATTTTCAGAATACGAAATTTTAATAGCACCAAATAGTTTACATACTTAAGATTAATATGAATCAAGTTAAAATTCAGATTCCTTCCTTAATCGAAAACATCCGGGTAATAGAAAGTTTTATAGACAACTCAAAGGAAGAATTCGAGTTTGAAGATGATATCTATGGTAACATTATGGTTGCCGTGACAGAATCTGTAAATAACGCCATCCGGCATGGCAACAAGTTCGATAAAGACAAGAGCGTTTATCTTACCCTTATGGTAGAGCAAAACCAGCTCCTGTTTGAGGTAGAAGACGAAGGTCCTGGTTTTGATTACGAGAACCTGCCAGATCCTACTGCTCCTGAAAACCTGGAGAACCCTGGTGGTCGTGGTATTTTCCTGATGCGCAACCTATGCGATGAAGTAAACTTCCTTGATGCTGGTAAAAAAGTTCAACTGAAATTTAACATCGAAACACATCAGAATGGATCATCCAATTGAGTTTTATAGCGAAGACATTGCGTTTTCGTTATCGAACCCGGAGCAAGTTTCTGATTGGATTGCATCTATAATTGAGCAGCATGATTTTGAGCTGGCTGGTCTGACCTACATTTTCTGTTCTGATGAGTACCTGCACCAGATCAATGTAGAGTATTTAGATCACGACACGCTTACTGACATTATCACCTTTGACAATGCTGATGAAGAAGGCACTGTGGAAGGTGATATTTTTGTTAGCATAGACCGCGTTCGAGATAACGCCCAAACTTTAGGAATACCTTTCGAAGACGAACTTCACCGCGTCCTCATTCATGGCGTATTGCACCTGTTAGGTTTTAAAGATAAGACCGAAGAGCAGGAAGCAGTTATGCGCAAACAAGAAGATTCTTGCTTATCTTTGCGAAAATTTTAATCGCAAAAGGAATTACCAATCTCTTGTAGATGTTTCACGTGAAACATCTCTAAATTCAGAATACATGTTTCCAGAATACGATATTATAGTTGTAGGAGCGGGCCACGCAGGTTGCGAGGCCGCTGCTGCTGCTGCCAAAATGGGATCCAAGGTGTTATTGGCAACCATGAACATGAACACAATTGCACAAATGTCGTGCAACCCGGCTATGGGTGGCGTGGCCAAAGGGCAGATTGTTCGTGAAGTTGATGCCTTAGGTGGTATGAGTGGTATCATCACAGACCAAACCATGATCCAGTTCAGAATGCTGAACAAATCAAAAGGTCCGGCCATGTGGAGCCCGCGCGCACAAAGTGATCGCATGCGTTTTGCCGAGGCATGGCGCCTGACATTAGAGCAAACTGAGAACGTTGACTTTTGGCAGGAGATGGTTACAGGTATAGAAGTAGAGCAGGGGAGAGCTGTTGGTATACGAACTAGCCTGGGGATAACTATACGTGGAAAGGCCGTAGTTTTAACAAATGGCACATTTCTGAATGGTATTATCCACATCGGTGAGCGCCAGTTAGGTGGCGGTAGAGCAGCAGAGAAATCAGCGAAAGGACTGACCGAACAGTTAGTAGAACTAGGATTTGAAGCTGGCCGCATGAAGACCGGAACACCACCGCGAGTGGATGGCCGCTCCCTGGACTATAGCCGAATGGAAGAACAGTTTGGAGATGAGAACCCATCTAAATTTTCCTATACCGAAACAACTCCTTTAGAAAGCCAACGCAGCTGCTATATTACTTATACTAACTCTGAAGTACACGAGATTCTGAAGACCGGATTTGAAAAGTCTCCGATGTTCCAGGGACGTATTCAGGGATTAGGTCCGCGTTACTGCCCAAGTATAGAGGATAAGATTAACCGCTTTGCTGACCGTGACCGTCACCAGATATTTGTGGAGCCGGAAGGATGGAGCACTGTAGAAGTGTATGTAAATGGTTTCTCCAGCTCGTTGCCAGAAGATGTACAATTAAAAGCGCTACGTAAGATCGTAGGTTTTGAAAATGCAAAAATGTTCCGTCCGGGTTATGCAATTGAATATGACTTCTTCCCGCCAACACAGCTGAACCTGACACTGGAAACTAAACTGGTAGAGAACTTATACTTTGCCGGCCAGATAAACGGAACAACCGGTTATGAAGAAGCAGCATGCCAGGGATTGATGGCAGGTATAAATGCACATAACAAGATCAACAACAAAGAGCCGTTTATACTTAAGCGATATGAAGCATACATTGGCGTATTGATAGATGACTTGGTAAATAAAGGTACCGAAGAGCCATACCGTATGTTCACATCCAGAGCTGAGCACCGCATATTGCTTCGCCAGGATAACGCGGATATTCGCTTAACGAAACTTGGTTATGAGCTCGGATTGGCTGATGAAAGCAGATTAAAAGCTGTGGAAAAGAAGATAGAAGAAACAGCAGAAATCATCGCTTACTTAAATAATAAGCCGATCGAACCAGGAGATATCAACAGCATGTTGGAAGATTTGGGCTCAGCACCAATAGTAGAAAAACAGCGTGCCGGCCAGTTGATCAAGCGTCCAAATATAGAGATACAACATATAGCTGCAGCAGTGCCAGCAGTTAAAGAATATTTGAGTAAGTTTAAAGCTGATAGTATAGAGCAGGCCGAAATTGCCGTTAAGTATGAAAGCTACATTGAGAAAGAGCATACCATGGCAGCTAAGATGGGCGAACTCGAAAACTATATTATAAAAGACAGAATCAACTACCGTAACATACCGGCATTGTCAGCAGAAGCGAGAGAGAAACTATTAAAGGTGCAGCCAGAAACGATAGGCCAGGCATCCAGAATTAGTGGCGTATCTCCGGCTGATATTTCGGTACTGATGGTATACCTAGGAAAATAGATGAGCTACGAAAGACTGGAGCAGTGCCCGATCTGCAGCAAAGAAGAATTCAAAAACTTTTTAGTAGTAACAGACAATTCAGTTTCGAAGGAAAGCTTTGTGATTGTAGAATGTGAAAACTGCACGTTTAAGTTTACCAATCCACGGCCGGATATTGAAAGTATAGGGAGCTATTATGAGTCTGAAGATTATATCTCGCATAGCAATACCAAAACCGGAATTATAAACAAGGCATACCATGTAGTACGTTCTATTACTACCAAGCAGAAAGTAGAGCTTATAAACCGGTATGCCCCTGGTAAGGGAACCATACTTGATTATGGTTGCGGAACTGGGGTATTTCTGACGGCCTGTAAAAAAGACGGCTGGAAAGTGAGAGGGGTAGAGCCAAGTGATAAAGCTAGAGAGTTAGCGTCAGAATCGGTAGGAACAACTATAGCTACTAATATAGAAGAACTTCCGGAAGAGAAATATAATGTGATTACGCTGTGGCATGTGCTGGAGCATATCCATACGCTGAACGACACTGTAAACAAGCTGATCTCACACCTGGCAGAAGATGGCGTGTTGATTATAGCGGTTCCGAACGCAGACTCGCATGATGCAAAGCAGTACAAAGAAAACTGGGCAGCTTACGATGTTCCGAGACACTTGTACCATTTTACGCAGCCCACCATGAAGCGCTTCCTGAAGAAACATAAGATGCAATTGGAGGAAGTGCTGCCCATGAAGTTTGACGCCTACTATGTAAGCATGCTCAGCGAAAAACATAAAGAAGGCAAAACCAAAATGATCAGCAGCGTACTGAATGGTTATAAGTCTAATAGCTATGCAGAGAAAAATGGCAACGATTATTCAAGCCTGATCTTTGTTGCGAAACGTAAATAAGTATAAAAAGCACAGGACATATACCGTGGAAAAGGCAAGCGAAAGTTTGCCTCTTTTCATTTTAAAGGCTTATTCTATGAAAATTATCAACACAGCTTTAATAGCCGCAACACTACTAACCTTGGCGTCTTGCGCCAGTGTAAGCAGTCCGGAAGGAGGCGATAAAGACACGACTCCACCAACATTAGTAAGCAGCAACCCAAAAGACCAGCAACTGAACGTTAGCACTAGAACAATAAGCCTGGAATTTGACGAGGACGTGCAGCCGAACAATCTGCAGAAAGAATTACTTATTACTCCTTTTACTGAAAACAAGTATAGGATCAGAACGGATGAGAAGGTTATCGAATTAAATTTTGATACCCCACTTCAGGATAGCACAACTTATACTTTAAACTTCAGGAAAGGTATAGCGGATATAACGGAGAAGAATGTAGTAGAAAATTTAAGATTATCTTTTAGTACAGGCTCCTACATAGATTCGAGTAGAGTAGAAGGGCAAGTGGTAAACCTGATGACGCAACAGCCAGAAAAAGATGTTATAGTTGCGCTTTACCCTGCTGAAGATACAACAAACATCCGGAAAAGCAGACCCTACTATCAAACCCAGACAAACTCCAGCGGCCAGTTTGATTTCAAAAATCTGAGAGAAGGTAACTACAGGATCTACGCGCTTGCAGACAAAAACAACAACAGCCTGTATGATAACGAAGCAGAAAGAATAGCCTTTATAGGTAAACCCATTTCAGTAAAACCGGATTCGCAGCAGGTAACATTAGAAACTTTTACTATCGATACTAAGAAGCCCATCGCACTGCAACGACAGAAATTTGTAGATAGGTTTACAGTAACGTATAGTGAAGGAGTAGAAAGAATAACCGCCCTCACTTTAACGACTAAAGATACGATCCTCTATAAATCAACCCCGGATGGTAAGAATATAGAATTGTTCAAAAACCAGAAATTTACTGGTGGAAAAGTTTTGGTTGCAGCTGTGGATTCTGCCGGAAATAGTACACTGGATACACTACAGGTAGATTTCGGCCCGGATTATACACAGCGCCTGCAGGGAGCTAACCTTAAAGTTATAAACACACAAAATGGAGGGCAAACTTACAGGCCAGGTCAAAAAGCAACGATAGAATTACAAACACAGGTAAGAATAACAGGCACTACGCCAGTAACTATACAGGCAGACACAACAACAAGTATAACCCTAAAATACCCTGAGCAATTAACCTTAGATAAAACTGCAACTGAAATCAGTTTTACAATTCCACAGCTTAAGAACCGGCAGCAATCTTACATGATCCTGCTTGACAGTACACAGATTGTTCCGCTACAAGGTAAACCGTTAAAGTTCGCTCAAATACCGATTACAATAGGAGAGGCACAAGGTACCGGAAGTTTAAAAGGAAGTATAACTACAACGCAGAAATCCTTTATTGTTCAGTTGCTGGATGGAAAGTATAATGTAGTGAAGGAACAGAAAAACGTAAAAAACTTTCAGTTCAGAGATCTGCCACCCGGGATATACCTGATCCGGATACTGGTGGATGAAAACAACAACGGTAAATGGGATAGAGGCACCGGCACATTTGACAAAGAACCCGAAAGAGTATACATACACCCAGACCAGGTAGAAATAAGAGCAAACTGGGAACTGGAGGACATAAAAGTACAGCTGTAATAAAAAAGGAGATTCGAAAGGGTCTCCTTTTTTTATGCCTATAACTAAGACTGAAATCATTAAAAAAATAATGTTCCGCACATGCCAGAGAACCTTACAGATATACGCATCAGCTATTGTTCCACTACTTAGAAAAACCTCATAAAAGGCAACTGTAAAGCAAAAACGGAAAACAAAAAGATGAAATCAGAAGTTCGTAATAGAAATCCACAGATTGGTGTGGTATAACTGTGGATAAAAGTGGGTAAAGTATTGAAAACAAAATTAGGCTGGGAGTCATAGAACAAAAAAACATGTGTTCCACGGTAAAAAGTGGAAACAGGTTTATAAAAACACAACAAAAAGTGAGTTTTCCACGCGTGGAACAAGTGTGTAAAAAGTAATTCACAGAAAAAACAGAAAAGTGGAAAAGCGAATTAAGCATCTGAAGCAGAAAAAGATGAACAGATAATAAATGTGGAACATCTGTGGAAGAATTATAAAGCAGTAAACAAGTTGTTAGTACACTCCGTGAAACATAAAACTTATACACTTATAAACAGCCCTAATGATGAAAGAAGAAAGGATTTAAAAATTTAATTTATTTAAAATAATTAGAGAGTTGAATGTGTGGAAAGGTGTGGAACAGGGAGAAAAAAGGCTGAAAAAAATTTAAAAGGATATCTTTAGAAAGAGAAATACAAAAGAGAACCAAAACAAGACAAATGAAATTACTGCTGAAACTGACACCACCTTTCGAAGATCCTGTGATTGTTTTTGGGATGGTGTTACTTATAATACTGGTGGCACCGATTATACTTAACAGGTTAAAGATTCCAGGTATAGTAGGTATAATACTGGCGGGTGTTATAGTAGGGCCAAACGGTTTCAATTTATTGGAACGAGATGCCAGTATAGTTTTACTAGGCACAGTCGGCTTACTCTACATTATGTTCCTGGCCGGGCTCGAAATTGACATGATCGATTTCAAGAAAAACAAAAACAGAAGCCTGGTATTTGGTGCCTTAACCTTCCTCATCCCGATCACGACAGGTACACTGGTCTTTTACTTTATACTGGATTATGAAATATTACCGGCTATACTTCTATCCAGTATGTTCTCGTCACATACACTTATTGCATATCCTATAGCCAGCAAGTTAGGTATCAGCAAGAACGAAGCAGTAACTATAACTATAGGTGGTACCATTATTACAGATACAGCTGTGTTGTTGGTTTTGGCAGTGGTGGCGGGCTCATCCAAGGGCAATCTCGATTACTTTTATTGGATAAAACTGGCCTTCTCTTTATCCATTTTCGCAAGTATAGTCATGTTTGTATTCCCCTACATTGCCCGCTGGTTTTTCAGGCATATAGAAGGAGAGAAAGGTGCACAGTTCATATTTGTACTGGCAATGGTTTTCGCTGCTGCTTTCCTGGCTGAACTGGCAGGAGTAGAGGCAATCATCGGAGCGTTTTTAGCAGGGCTGGCTTTAAATACACTGATACCGCATACATCAGCGCTCATGAACAGGATAGAGTTTGTAGGCAATAACATCTTCATTCCGTTCTTCCTGATAAGTGTAGGGATGATTGTAGATCTGAGTGTACTGTTCAGAGGGCCGGAAGCCCTGATCATTGCAGGCACCATTGTGGTAGTAGCGGTTGTGACAAAATTCCTGGCAGCATGGGCTACGCAAAGAATATTTAATTATACAAGAACACAGCGTAACCTGATATTTGGTTTGAGCAGCGCACACGCAGCAGCTACACTGGCTGTAATACTGGTTGGGTTTAACTTGGGTATCATAAATGAAGATGCTTTAAACGGAACAATCGTTCTTATACTTGTTACTTGTTTGGTAAGCTCTTTTGTAACAGAAAAGACCGGTAAAAAATTGGCCATTATCGAAAGCAGGAAAAAACCAAACCTCAGCGAAAAGCCAGACCGCATACTGGTACCAATCGCCAATCCGCAAAACATAGAGAAACTGATCGACTTATCGGTAATGCTTAAAAACCCAGAATACCACGAGCCGATTTACCCGCTGGCAGTTGTGATAGACAATGAGCATGCTGAAGAAGAGATCTTCAAAAAGAATAAAATGTTGCAGGAAGCCATTACACACGCCTCGGCTACAGACAATGACGTGCAACTGGTTTCCAAAATAGATATAAATGTAGCGAGTGGCATTTTACGAGCTATAAAAGAGCTGATGATAACCGAAGTTATACTTGGCTGGAATGCTAAGATAACTACCCGTGATAGAATTTTCGGAACAGTACTGGATAACCTACTGGATAACACAGAGCAGATGATTCTGGTAAGTAAGATAGTTCAACCCCTGAATACAACCCAGCGCATAATTGTGATTGTGCCTTTGAATACTGAATTAGAAAGAGGGTACCTGCGATGGCTGAGGTCTGTACAAAAATTATCAGTACAACTGGGGGCAAAGATCATATTCAGAGGCAGACGCAGAACCTTGAACAAAATAAGGCAGACGTTGAGCAACACCAAACCGGCCGTAGAAGCTCAGTTCGAACCGTTGACTGATTTTAAAGAACTGGAGGAGATGCGAACACAATTGCAGATAGATGACATGATCGTGGTGATATCAGCAAGAGAAGGAACAATTTCTTACAACAGCCGCATGGACCAGGTGCCAAGGCTGCTTTCCAGAAACTATAAAGACAACAGCTTTATTATACTTTACCCGGAGCAAAACCCTATGCAATACCTGGATAACAGCTACACAAGTATAAGTTATGGCAGCGAAGCAAACCGATAACAAAGCCTTTAACTATACCCTCGATTTCGATAAGACAGATTTCAGGAAGAACCCGGAACTATACCGTGTGGGTAAAGGCGAACAAGGGGTGTTGCTGGTAGAACCTTATAAATCTGAGATATTGCCCCACTGGCGCATTAAAACGCCTGAGATAGCACGTGAGTCGTCGGAGAAGATCTATACTTTGTTTGAAGCATACCTGGAACAGGAAGATTTTGTTGGCGCTGATATGGCACGTAAATTTCTGCAGATGGGCTATACCCGCTCACGGCGCTATGCCAACCATAAATCCGGAAAGAAGTATAAAGGCCCTGTACCTGACGATAAAAAAGGACAAAGCGGGGCACATGGCAGAGATGAACTGCCCAGGGAAATAGATCCTGTTAAAGCAGAGTCGGCAGCAATTTTTAAAGCAAAGTGGGACCAGGCAAAACAAAATCCTGAGTATTTGCGGTTAAAAGAAGCATTTCAGACAACTATAGCAGGAATAAAATAATTAGCTGTAACCGAAATATCTCTGAAAGAGTAATTCACATATCTTTGTAACAAAAGAAACACATCAAAAGAAATGATCAATAAAGACATCAGGTTAGGTAAGGGACTTGGTAAGATCAAGTTCGGCCTGACAAGGGACGAAGTAGAAGAACTAATCGGCGAACCGGAAGAAGTAGAAGAATCGGATGAGGAGGATGAGTTTGAGCACGAAGCCTGGAACTACTGGGAAGATGGCTATTCGTTATACTTTGATAAGGAAGACGATTACCGCCTGAGCTGCATTGAAACAGCAAACCGTGAAGTACAACTGTGGGATGAGCGTATCTTTGAATTAAGCCAGGACCAGTTAAAAGCTCTATTTGCAGATCATGGAATTACAAATCCTGAGGAAGAAGAGATGGAAGGCGGCGAAACCCGCATCTCTTACGATAAGGAAATGATTGATCTATACTTTGACGAAGACCAGCTGATTGCTGTTAACTTCGGAGTATTCATCGATGACAACCTGGAAGTAAAGTGGCCTGAAAAATAAGCTTAAGCTAAAGTATAAAACACAAAAAAGGCGCTGCAAAATCTGCAGCGCCTTTTTTGTTGAAGTATAGCTTAATTCCTATTTGAATAAGAAGCTCTTAACCTCCTCCTGCATAACCGGGTTAATGGCTACAGCAAGAATCAGAGAAATGATCAGACCTATAGTTACTGAAAGAACATCCTTGCCAATCAGCCTGAAAGTTTTAGCAAATTTTTCACCACTGTCATGGGCACGAAGGCGCATACCCAGCTCACGACCGGCCAGTAAGCCAACAAACACCCAGGTAGTACTCATCGGGATGTTGTTTACTTCTTTAAAGTAGTAAAGTATAAGCGAGTATACAAGGTCAATGATAGTGGCGCTTCTTACATCACGTACTTCCGATTTCTCGTTGATTACATTCTGTATCTTATCACCTTTCTTATAGAACAGGAAGCCCAGACCTAAGAAAATAAATAAAGTAAAAGCCAGGAACTCGTACACATTTAGCTGGCGCGGCAGGTATACTGCTATATTTGCCAGATCCTGAGCAAGCCAGGTATACCATAAAAAGCCACTAATCAGCCATTGCGCCCAAACCCAGAAGGCATGTGCTTCGCCTTTTATAAAACGCTTAATTAATTTAGAAAGGGTGAGGTAAATAATAAGGGCTGAGATAAATGCCAGAAAGTAACCAGCAATACTTTTGTTGAACATACTTACTACAGTGCCACCAGTGGCCGAGAACACACTGAGCAACATAAACGTGGTAGAAACCGGAATACGGAACCTTGTAAGCAGCAACAGGATAATTGGAGAAGCTAATTGTAAGTACACAAAGCTGGTAGGTGTTTTATCCAGGCCGGGAGTGGCTAAGCGCTCATATGATACATCACCGTCGAAAGCAACCCAGCTATAGGTAACACAACCAACAAATATAAGGCCCATGAACAGCCACTGCCAGTACCACGGCTTGTCTTCGTTAGAGCCAATAAAAGTACCTATTGTTTGAATACTATCGTTGGCAATAGCAGAGTAACCTGCAAAAGCAAAACCAACCCACATAGCAATACTTGGGTAAGGATATACCGCGCCAGCTGCAATAAGTGAGAAAGCAATAAAGTATAAGAATTTTTTCTCCTTCTGAAGAACAACATCAAAGAGAGTATACCTTTTGGTAAACTTATGAGGATGGGCTTCTAAAACGTGTTTAGGATGTTTCTTGGTCTTAGGCATTTGAGTGTCTAAAAGTGATAAATTAAAAAGCCGCGCAAGTTAAGACTAAATGCTAAAAACCTGACTATCTTGTCTTATGAAATTGCATGATAGGAGCTTGGCTAAATGAGGTTGAATTATTAACATTTAACTTCAGTGAACTATAAATTTCTGTGAAACACGTATGGCATAATCCATCCTGAATAAGCTATCTTTGCATTTATGGCGACACAAGAGAAAACTACTGTAGAAAATACCCAATTAAAAGATATTATCTCGCATGCAAAGGAGTACGGTTTTGTATTTCCATCTAGCGAGATCTACGACGGCTTACAGGCTGTTTACGACTACGGCCAGATGGGCGTGGAGCTGAAGAACAACATCAAACAGCTTTGGTGGAAATGCATGACCCAACTTAACGAGAACGTGGTTGGCCTGGATGCAGCCATCTTTATGCACCCGCTTACCTGGAAGGCATCTGGTCACATCGACAGCTTTAACGACCCGATGATCGATAACAAAGACTCGAAAAAGCGTTACCGCGCCGATGTGCTGATTGAAGAAAAAGCTGCCGCTTTAGAGAACGAAGGCAAGATTGAAGAGTCTGGTGCTTTGTTAGCAGAGATGGGAAGGCTGTTAGAAGCTGAAGACCTGGATGGCGTACGTGAGCTTATAGTTCGTGAAGGTATAAAATGCCCGATTTCCGGCACTACCAACTGGACTGAAGTGCGTCAGTTTAATTTGATGTTCTCTACACAGGTAGGTTCTGTAGCCGAAGATTCAAGCACCATTTACTTAAGACCAGAAACCGCACAAGGTATATTCGTTAACTTCCTGAACGTGCAGAAAACCGGCCGCATGAAAGTACCTTTTGGTATTGCGCAGATCGGTAAGGCGTTCCGTAACGAGATCGTGGCACGTCAGTTTATCTTCCGTATGCGCGAGTTCGAGCAGATGGAAATGCAGTTCTTTGTACGTCCTGGCACAGAGATGGAATGGTACGAGAAATGGAAAGCAGCCCGCAAACTATGGCACGAAGCGATTGGTATTCCGGCAGAGAACCTGCGCTACCACGACCACGAAAAACTGGCTCACTACGCTAATGCTGCGGTTGACATTGAGTATAAATTCCCGTTCGGATTTAAAGAAGTAGAAGGTATACACTCGCGTACTGATTTCGACCTTACCCAGCACCAGGAGCTGAGTCGTAAGAAAATGCAGTACTTCGATAACGACCTGAACGAAGCTGGCAAACCATACGGTAACTACATTCCTTACGTGATCGAGACATCGGCTGGTGCTGACCGCCTGTTCCTGATGACGCTTTGCAATGCTTACCAGGAAGAAGAGATTACCGAAGGCGAGGCTACTAAAACACGTACCTTCCTGAAGTTGCACCCGGCTCTTTCTCCGGTTAAGGCAGCTATACTTCCGCTGACCAAAAAAGATGGCCTGCCAGAAAAAGCTACCGAGATCTTCAACTCACTGAAGTTTGACTTCAACATGATTTATGAAGAGCGCGACAGCATTGGTAAGCGTTACACCCGCCAGGATTTGATTGGTACACCGTTCTGTATTGCCGTAGACCACCAGACACTGGAAGACAACACCGTTACCGTTCGTGACCGCGACAGCCGCGAGCAGGTGCGTATGCCAATCTCTGAACTTAGAAACTACATTGATAAAGCCGTTAGCTTCCGTAGCATTCTGGAGAAACTGGCCTAAGTATAAAGTATAAATTAAGCTTAGAAGGCAGTTTGGGAAACTAGGCTGCCTTTTTTGTTGCCCAAAACTGCTGTGGAAAAATTTTCTGAAATCAGTTTATACTTCACCGTAAAGCATTTTTAATATAGTTTATCCTTTAATTTTAGATTCATTTATACTTCTGGTACATCGTATTTTAAAAATAAAGAACTCTCCGTGCCTAACCTTTTAAAAATACTGAAGTTAGAATGGTTGTTTGATCTTAACAGAATACGATTATGCTTAAATGTTTTCAATCACTCTTATTACTAAGTTTATTATTTCAGTTTAGCTGCAAAGACGAAGACAACAACGAAGAACAACCAGATCCTGAGCTACCGGAGGCTGTACTGCAGGACAAGGTAGTTACAGAAGGATTAACTTACCCATGGGAATTGGTATGGGGAGCAGATAATGCTATCTGGATGACGGAACGTGGTGGAAAAGTTAGTCGCATTAACCCTGAAACAGGCGCTGTTACGTTAGTTGCAACTATAGATGATGCAGAATCGAGGGGAGAAGGCGGTTTGTTAGGAATGGCGCTGCACCCAAATTTTACATCTACTCCCGAAGTCTTCGTGGTTTATAATTATGTAACAGGAGGTGAATACTCTGAAAAGGTAGTAAAGTACAGGTATAACGGTACTGCTCTCACTGATCCACAAGTAATTTTTGATGGTATAGGTGCTTTAGGTCATCATAACGGCAGCCGTTTAGTGATTAGCACTGATTTAAAGCTATATATTACTACTGGCGATGCAGGTAGCGAATCGTGGGCACAAAGGCTGGATTCGCCAAACGGAAAAGTATTGCGCATAAACCTGGATGGTTCTGTACCTGCTGATAACCCAATTAGTGGCAGCCCGATCTGGAGTTTTGGTCACCGTAATGCGCAAGGATTAGTTTTAGTAAATGGTAAACTATACAGCAGCGAACATGGCCCGGAAAAAGACGATGAAATCAACATCATTCAGAAAGGCAGGAATCATGGCTGGCCAAATGTAAACGGCTTCTGCGATGAAGAAAGTGAACAAAATTTCTGCGAAGAGAACGATGTGGTAGAGCCATTAAAAGCCTACACGCCAACTATAGCCGTTAGCGGCATGGATTACTATAACAACGGGCAGATTCCGCAATGGAAGAATTCACTGTTAGTAGCCACATTGAAGGATCAGACGCTATACCAGTTTAAACTAAACGATTCTGGTGATGAAATAACAGAAACAAACGAGTTCTACAGAAGCAAGTATGGCCGCCTGCGAGATATTTTGGTAGCACCAAACGGCAAAGTTTACCTCTGTACCAGTAACGGCTCAAATGATAAAATCATAGAAATTAGCCGCTCTAACTAACCGTTGAAAATTAGACCATTTTCTGCTTATACTTTCCAATTTGGTGATTTTTAAGGTAGTTTTTCAACTTTAGTTTCTGCTGCGTTTCACAGGGAACATAAACATAGATTAGATTCAGTTGTTAACTATAAACTGAAATCAACTAAACTATAGAGCTATGGCAAACGCATCAAAAACGAACAGCAGCAAATCCTCAGATAAAGACCCGTGCTGGAAAGGCTACGAACAGGTAGGTATGAAAAGTAAGGACGGCAAACAGGTGCCGAATTGTGTTCCTGAAAACAAGTCTTCTTCAAAAAAGAAAAGCTAACTTAAGTAAACTATAAAGTATAAAGCCCCGCTTAAAACGGGGCTTTTTTGTTGAAGCACTTTTATGCCACTGCTGTTGTTAGCTATAACAGGTGCCGGTAAGCATTTTGAGTTTATAAGAATGAGCAAAATTGCCTAACTTTACCGGCTTAGTATCAAAACTATAAAGTATGGCCTCAAAACCTATAGTTTATAGTTTTGGAAACTGTGAATTCGTGAGATAAAGATAAACCTGAAAACGGTGAAGTATAACGAGTATAAAAATCTGAATTACGCCAAGCTTGGCGAAGACGTACTGGCTTTCTGGAAAGAGCACAACATCTTCCAGAAGTCGGTTGCGACGCGTGAGGGCAATGATAACTTCGTGTTTTACGAAGGCCCGCCATCTGCAAATGGTACGCCGGGTATTCACCACGTAATGGCCCGCGCAGTTAAGGATATTTTCTGCCGCTACAAAACACTGAAAGGCTACCAGGTAAACCGCAAAGGCGGCTGGGACACACACGGCCTTCCGGTAGAACTGCAGGTTGAAAAAGAACTGGGTATTACCAAAGAAGATATCGGTAAGAAGATAACGGTAGAAGAGTACAACCAGCGCTGCCGCGAAACGGTCATGCGTTTCAAAGATCAGTGGGATGATCTGACCGAGAAAATGGGTTACTGGGTAGACCTGGACAATCCATATATTACCTTCGAGAACGAATACATCGAATCTTGCTGGGCACTGCTGAAGCGTTTGTACGATAAAGGCTACCTATACAAAGGGTATACCATCCAACCATATTCGCCGGGTGCTGGTACAGGTCTTAGTTCGCACGAGCTGAACCAGCCGGGTTGTTACCAAATGGTAAAAGACACCACCATTGTAGCACAATTCGAGATCAAGAAGATCACCCGAAACATGTTCCTTTTCGAGAACGAGGAGGAGCCGGTATACTTCCTTGCCTGGACGACCACGCCTTGGACGCTTCCGGCTAACACGGCGCTGGCTGTTGGGAAAGGCATAAAGTATGTGAAGGTGAAAACCTACAACCTGTATACTTATGCGCCTATCTCGGTTATACTTGCCAAAGACCTGGTAAGCCGTTACTTCAACGACAAAGCCAAAGACCTTGCCCTGGCAGACTATAACCCGGGTGATAAACTGGTGCCGTTCAAAGTGGTGGAAGAGTTTGTTGGAGCCGATTTAGCAGGAGTGGAGTATCACCAGCTGATGCCTTACGTGCAGCCGGATAAGCCAGCTTTCAGAGTAGTGGTTGGTGATTTCGTGACTACCGAGGATGGTACAGGTATCGTGCATATCTCGCCAACATTCGGTGCCGACGACTTTAGAGTTGCCGCTCAGAACGACATACCGGCCCTGCTGGTAACCGATGAGAATGGCAAACCTATGCCGCTGGTTGATAAGCAGGGTCGCTTCGTGAAAGAGGTAACCGATTTTGCCGGCATGTACGTGAAGAACTACGATGGTCAGGATGAGTCTGCTGCTGACTATAAGCCAACCGACGTTAAAATTGCCATCAAATTAAAAGAAGAAGGCAAAGCTTTCAAAGTAGAGAAATACGAGCACACGTACCCGCACTGCTGGAGAACTGATAAGCCGGTACTTTACTATCCGCTGGATAGTTGGTTCATCAAAACAACTGCAGTTAAGGAAAGAATGATCGAGCTGAACAAGACGATCAACTGGAAACCGGAATCTACGGGTACAGGCCGTTTTGGTAACTGGCTCGAGAACCTGGTAGACTGGAACCTGTCGCGTTCGCGCTACTGGGGTACGCCACTACCTATCTGGAGAACCGAAGATGGTGAAGAAGAGATCTGCATTGGCTCTATACATGAGCTAACTGAGCAGATAGACCGTGCTGTTGATAGAGGCTTTATGGATGCGGCCGTTGAGATAAACGACCTGCACCGCCCTTACGTGGATAACATCGTGTTGGTAAGCCCATCAGGTAAAGCAATGTACAGAGAGCCAGACCTTATCGACGTTTGGTTCGACTCTGGCGCGATGCCTTATGCACAGTGGCACTACCCGCTTGAGAACAAAGATATATTCGAGCAGAACTTCCCGGCAGATTATATTGCAGAAGGTGTTGACCAGACCCGTGGCTGGTTCTTTACGCTGCATGCGCTGGCTGTAATGTTGGAGGATAGCGTGGCTTACAAGAACGTAATCGCAAACGGACTGGTGCTGGATAAGAACGGAAACAAGATGAGCAAGCGCTTAGGCAACGCTATCGACCCGTTTGACATGATCGGTACCTATGGCCCGGATGCCGTGCGTTGGTACATGATCGCGAATGCGCCACCTTGGGATAACCTGAAATTCAATGCAGATGGTGTAGTGGAGACACAGCGCCGTTTCTTCGGAACGCTGCAGAACACGTACTCTTTCTTCGCGCTGTACGCGAACCTGGATAACTTCACTTATGCCGAAGCCGATGTGCCGTTGGAGCGCAGAACAGAAAGCGATCGCTGGATTATCTCGAAACTGAACACGCTGGTGCAGGACGTAGACGCGTACTTCAACGACTACGACCCAACTAAAGCTGCCCGCGCAATTCAGGATTTCGTGACCGATGACCTGAGTAACTGGTACGTGCGCCTGAACCGCAAACGTTTCTGGAAAGGTGAGTACAACGAAGATAAGATAGCCGCTTACCAGACACTTTATACTTGTTTGGAAACTATAGCTAAACTTGCTTCGCCTATAGCGCCGTTCTATACCGAGCAATTGTTCCGAGATCTGAACAGCGTGAGCGGTAAAAACAAGGTAGAGTCAGTGCACCTGGCTTACTATCCTGAAGTAAGTTTAACAGCTATAGATAAAGACCTGGAAGAGCGCATGGCGCTGGCACAGTCGGTATCATCGCTGGTACACTCGCTGCGCAAGAAACATATGATCAAAGTTCGTCAGCCGTTGCAGCGTATACTTATACCTGTACTTAGCGAGCACACGCGCCACCAGATCCAGGCAGTTGAAGACCTGATCATGAGTGAAGTGAACGTGAAGCATATTGAGTACATCGATGATACTTCCGGCATTTTGGTGAAGAAGATCAAGCCTAACTTCAAGAAGCTGGGTCAGGTGTTCGGTCCGAAAATGAAACTGGTAGCTGCTGCCGTACAGCAAATGAACCAAGAAGACATCGCCAAACTGGAACGTGAAGGTGGTTTTGAAGTACTGATCGGGGACGATGAAACGGCCGTGCTGACGCCGGATGATGTGGAGATCTCTTCGGAAGACATACCAGGTTGGTTAGTAGCCAGCGAAGGTAAACTGACAGTTGCCCTGGATGTAACTATAACCGAAGAACTGAAGCAGGAAGGTATAGCCCGCGACCTGGTTAACCGTATCCAGAACCTGCGCAAGGACACCAACCTGGAAGTTCAGGACAAGATCCATATCCAGATGCAGCCATCGGCAGAGGAAGTGAACGCAGCCGTTGAGAACTTCAGAGACTACATCTGTGCTGAAACACAGGCGTTGAGCCTTGCTATAGTAGATGGCCTGGCTGACGGTACGTTGCTGGAAATGGACGAGTACCAGATCTACTTGCAGATCAGAACAGAAGCTGTAACCGTTTAAACTATAGTAGAAAGCACCAGTTGGCTCTAAGCTGATTGGTGCTTTTACCTTTATTATAAGTATACTTGCAGCTCTGAGAGCAAATAAGTGAAGGTATAAAACATGTCTAACATCTAATATCTTTATACTTGGGTCTCTAAAAAGCTGCTTACCTAACACACATGAAATACTGGAAATTTTACCTGCTCAGCCTACTTGTAATCCTGATTGACCAGGCCGTAAAGCTGATCGTGCATTACAACATGGAAATGGGCCTGCCAGGCGAGATCCACGTTATCGGCGACTTTTTTAAACTGCACTATACCCTAAACCCGGGTATGGCTTTTGGCGTGGAATTGGGCTCTGAATACGGTAAACTTATACTTACACTGTTCCGCCTGGTAGCCATGTTTGGTATCGGGTATTACTTATACTATCTGGTTAAGCATAATGCTCCGCAAGGCCTTATATGGTGCATTGCCCTTATTCTTGGCGGTGCTATTGGTAACCTGGTTGACAGTACGTTCTATGGTGTGTGGTTTGATAATGCCCTGTATGGCTCCTCTACACCATGGTTTCATGGGCAGGTAATCGATATGTTCTACTTGGATATCTGGGAAGGCATTATCCCGCACTGGGTTCCTATAATAGGGGGTAAGCCCATGTCGTTGTGGCCGATCTTTAACATAGCCGATGCCGCTATCTTTATCGGTGTACTCATGATCCTGTTCAACCAGAAGCGCTTTTTTGGGGAGCACCACGAGCAGGAGCACAAAACTGTGCAACAGCAAGGTTTGTAAGCTAGAGTATAAACTATAAAAAAGGGGCTGTTCCATGTGGAGCAGCCCCTTTTTTATAGTTCTACCTCGACGGCATGTGTCAAATCTAATGGGGATAGCAAAATAACCTTATCAAAAGAATGTTCAAAAGGAGGTAAAGAGTTTAGTTGCTGCAAATCATAGCTTGTCAATCCATAGCTTATATAATCAACTAGAATAAGCCACCAAGAATCAAACTTTTCAAGCTGGGGATTAACTTTAGTTTGTTTCTCATTAATTATGACTTCTAAATTTTTATAGATATTTGAAACAACTCCACCACCTGAATCAGCATCAACAATAGCACCTAAATGATAAGCACTTTCAAGTACTGTTGATGCTGGTAACATTTCTAGCTTTAAATTCTTGAAATAAAGTGTTTTTGAAGTATCCAAGCTATCTAGATGATCATCTAAAGCCTGCTTTAGTTTTCGAAGGAGGTTTTTATTTGGGTTAATAGGTCTCCTGAAGTTAATCATTACAAAAGCTGACTTATCAAAGTCAATCTTATTATAAGATTTAAGCAGAGAATTGATTTTAGGAATTAGGTTAAAATCTACTTGTTCAAGAGGTTCTGTTTTAGCACTTGTTATATAATGCTGATTCAACCTACGAACTTCAATACCTATAGAACCTCTAATAGAAAAGTCAGGAGGGATATTTCTATTATTCCCCTGTTTATTGGGCTCGTATTGAATTTCTTCATAAGCCTTGTAGGTAAGATAATTGAAGACTATTTCTTCCTCTCTATTCATAGTTCAATAGTGTCTTTCTACTATAGCTAACACTCTATAAAATTAATCTAAAATAAGCAGGTGCATTGTCTAAATCACATAACTTCCACTTATATTTCGTGCATTTTTGTCAGTAATTATACTTTCAACCTTATACTAAATGAAATTAAGTAAACTTTTAGCCGCTACTGTTTTATCTGTAAGCCTGTATTCCTGTGGTTGCGAAGACGTGAACCTGGGCAATATGGAATTCACAGATGAGCTAACACCCTTCCTGCCTGTCGAGTTAACAAATGGCAAGAGCTATTACGCGACGATAGATAATGCCAAACTGCAGATGAATTACCAGACCTCAGACGGATTTAATGACGTTACACTACCTGCAGGAAGAATAAATTATTCGGGTAAATTTGACCTCAACTCTTGCAACGAATATTATACAGCCAAGGAAAAGGTTTATATGGTTCAGGTCGGGCCCAACAAGGAGTTAAGCTTTATACAAGTCTTTAGAAAGGATGCAAGCAAAGACCGGATAAACGATATTGATGATAAGAATGATGTTGGGGATATAATTGAGTTTTTTACAGAGTACAAAAATATATTTCCGGAACCAATTCCAGACCGTGGAACTATGATCGGTAGTTATACGACAAGTCGGACATTTTACTTTAAAGATGCCAACGCTACAACAATTGAAAGGGGAAACTATATGCAGGAATTCTTACCCACTGTAACTCTTAATGGGGTAGAACACAAAAATGTTTACCACGTGTACATAAAAGAGCCGCATTTCGAGAGCTATGAGCCAAGCGATAACGGGAAATATCCGCTGGATTATGTACAGGGCCTGTATATTAAAGAAGGCATAGGTGTGATTAATTTTTATACTTATAGAGGCAAGCAGATAGATATAACAATAGAATAGCTAATACGCTAAAAACTCTTATTTTTACCTGAAGCTATAACCCGATTTACCTTGACTACGCCAAAACCTATACTTAAAGTAACTGACCTGGAAACTGTTTTCTCCACGCACCGCGGCACTACCAAAGCTGTGGACAAGGTATCGTTTGAGGTATACCCTGGCGAAACAGTAGCTATAGTTGGGGAGTCAGGTTCAGGTAAGTCGGTAACGTCGCTCTCGGTAATGCGGCTTATCAATACACCACCGGGTAGAATAGCAGGAGGTACCGCTATTTTCCAGTCAGAGAAGTTCGGGGAAGTAGACTTGTTTCAGTTGCCGGAAAAGCAGATGCAGCAGATCCGTGGGAATGATATTTCGATGATCTTCCAGGAGCCGATGTCGTCGCTGAACCCGGTTTATACCTGTGGAAAACAAGTAGCGGAAGTGTTGCTGCTACACAGGGATATTTCAGAAAAAGAAGCCAAGGAACGAACTATAGCCCTTTTTGAGAAAGCTAAGCTTCCGCGACCAGAGAAAATTTACGACGCTTATCCACATGAAATTTCAGGTGGGCAGAAGCAGCGTGTAATGATTGCCATGGCCATGGCCTGTGAGCCCAGCATACTAATAGCCGATGAGCCAACCACTGCCCTGGATGTAACGGTGCAGGCACGCATGCTGCAGTTGATCGATGAGCTACGTGTAAAAGAAAACACAGCCGTTCTGTTCATTACCCACGACTTAGGTGTAGTGGCCGAAATTGCCGATCGCATATTGGTGATGTATAAAGGCAAAGTGGTAGAGCAGGGTAATGTGCTGGATATCTTTACCAATCCGCAGCACCCTTATACCAAAGGCTTACTCGCCTGCCGACCAAAGTTATCTGCCAAGCCACAGTCTATACTTCCAACAGTTTCGGATTTCATGCTGGAAGACGAGTTTGGTAACATCATCGAGCGAAAGAAAGAAGTTGTGGAGCCATCGCTGGTTGATGTAGTGAATAGCTATGTTGGCACCGTTACCGATATAAAACACCAGCAGGAAAATAAGCAGAAGCCACCCTTACTAAAGGTAGAGAACCTGAAAGTATACTTCCCGATAAAGAAAGGCTTCTTTGGCCGTACCACAGATTATGTAAAAGCTGTGGATGGGGTTAGCTTTAATGTAAAACCCGGCGAAACAATTGGTTTGGTAGGAGAATCGGGTTGTGGTAAAACTACATTGGGTCGGGCCTTGCTTCGTTTAGTTGAGCCAACCGAAGGAAGCATAATCTTCAACGGGCGCGACATTGCCCAGCTTAGCTCGGAAGAGCTTCGCAAAAGCCGCCGTGATTTCCAGATGATCTTCCAGGATCCGTACGCCTCTTTGAACCCGATGCATACAGTGGGCGAAGCCATTATGGAGCCAATGCGTGTGCATAAACTATACGCCAGCGACAAGGAACGCAAAGCTAAAACAATGGAACTGCTTGATAAGGTAGGACTTACGGCAGAGCACTTTCAGCGTTATCCACATGAGTTTTCTGGTGGGCAGCGGCAGCGTATAAGTATAGCCAGGGCATTGGCCTTACAGCCAAAATGTATTATCTGTGATGAATCCGTATCAGCACTGGATGTATCGGTGCAGGCGCAGGTGCTTAATTTGCTGAATCAGCTGAAGCACGAATTCCAGATGACCTACATCTTCATCACCCACGATCTGTCGGTGGCCAAATATATGTCGGACCGCATTCTGGTGATGAGCAAAGGCCAGATCGTGGAAAGTGGAACGCCGCAGCAATTATACCTGAATCCACAGCAGGAATATACCCGCACCCTTATCAGCGCCATCCCGAAAGGCGAGCCGGAAGATATCATCAGAGCGCAGGAGAAACGCGACCTAATGAAAGCGGGACAGTTATAGTTTAAAACATAACGATTTCTTAATAGCTTATTGAAAGCCTGAAGCCAGGCTTATAGCAAACATTTTATACTTTCCATCAGCACGCAAACTACCTTATTTCCTTTCTTGATATCCATTATATAGCGTTTTCTATATAAAATAACCTATAATTGTAATCAGACTTTAGCCAAAGCGCTTTTTATGGCGTATAGTATCAAAACTATTTAAGTTAAAGTTTGTAAATACATTGGAGTTACGCTAATGGAGCAATATTCCCACCAATTTGATACATGAGAGGTAATAGAGACAACACAGGCGGCAGAGGTAAAGGCCGCAGCGACAAAGGTGGCTCCCGCCGTGGCGAGTCATCAGCAAGAAAAGACGGGGCACCCCGCAACGAATCATCGTCGAGAAAAGAATCAACAGGTGGCGGCAGCCGCAGATCAGGTGACAGAAGAGAGTCATCGGGTCGCAGAGACGGTGGCCGCGACAGATCAGCAAAAGGCATGGTGCTGGAGCTGTTCTCTAAAAATCCGGATACAGAATTTACGCTACGCCAGATATACCGCCGCTTAGGTGTAGTAGATAAAAAAGGCCGTGAACTGGTAAGCGACATGCTTGCCGTGCTTCAGCGCGAAAGCCGCATTCTGGTAGACGATGACAGGTATACGCTTAACCTGAAGGTAGAAATTATTACCGGCAGGGTAGATATGGCCAATAACAAGTACGCTTATATTGTATCGGAACAGACCGAAGACGATGTGCGCGTATTTAGAGAGCACCTGAACTATGCCATGGACGGCGACCTGGTAAAAGTAGAAGTGCTGCCAACCTACGAAGGCGGACGAGCCGAAGGTATAGTGGTAGAAATTCTGGAACGCCGCCGCGAAGAACTGGTAGGTATTATACAACTGTCGAAGAATTTCGGCTTTGTTGTGCCGGATTTCAAGAAGCTATACTTTGATATTTTCGTGGGTGAGCGTGGGCTGAACGGGGCTAATAACGGAGACAAGGTACTGGTTAAAATTACTGAATGGCCCGATAAACCTGGCAAGAACCCAACCGGCGAAGTAACACGCGTGTTTGGTCCGGCTGGGGAGCACGAAGCCGAGATCCATTCCATTATGGCCGAATTTGGCTTGCCTTTCGAGTTCCCGGAGTCGGTAGAAGAAGAAGCGGAAAGTATATCCGACAAGATCACACAGGAAGAAATTAACAAGCGTCGTGACTTCAGGGATGTAACCACTTTTACCATTGACCCTGTTGATGCCAAAGACTTTGATGATGCCTTATCGATACAGAAGCTGGATAATGGTAACTGGGAGATAGGCGTGCATATTGCCGATGTGACCCATTACGTGCACCCAAAAACAGTACTGGAAAAAGAAGCTTTCCACAGAGCCACGTCGGTTTACCTTGTGGATAGAACAGTGCCAATGTTGCCTGAACGCCTCTCAAACGGGCTTTGCTCACTCAGACCAAACGAAGAGAAGCTGACTTTCTCAGCTGTTTTTGAGCTCGATGATGAAGGTAAAGTATACAGCGAATGGTTTGGCCGTACAGTCATTTACTCAGACCGCCGCTTTACTTACGAGGAAGCACAGGAGCGCATTGAGACCGGCGAAGGCGACTTTGTAGAAGAGATACTTACCCTGAACAGTATCGCCAAAAAGCTGCAGGCGAAACGCTTTAAGAACGGAGCCATCAGTTTCGAAACGATAGAGGTTAAGTTTAAGCTTGATGATAATGGCAAGCCGCTTTACATTTATGTAAAAGAGCGTAAAGATGCCCATAAGCTGATCGAAGAATTTATGCTGCTGGCAAACAAAAAGGTAGCTGAGTTTGTGTATAACCAGGGCAAAGGCAAAAAGCGCCCAACTATGGTTTACCGTACGCACGGCGCCCCTGACCCGGATAAGCTAAGCACTTTCTCTCTATTTGCCCGCAAGTTTGGTTATAAGGTAGATGTGGAAGGCGACATTTCGGAAGAACTGAATAACCTGACCGAAGAACTGGAAGGCAAACCAGAGCAAAGCGTATTGCAGAACCTGGCCATACGTACCATGGCAAAAGCCAAGTATAGCACCGAGCCCGAAGGTCACTTTGGACTGGCTTTCGCACATTACTCGCACTTTACCTCACCAATTCGCCGCTACCCCGATATGATGGCGCACCGCCTGTTGCAGCATTATCTGGATGGCGGCCCGTCGGTAGAGAAGGAAGAATATGAAGCGCGTTGCCAGCACTCTTCTGAAATGGAAAAACGTGCTGCCGATGCCGAACGTGCCTCTATCAAGTATAAACAGGTTGAGTTTATGAAAGACACGATCGGCAACCAATACAAAGGGATAGTGTCTGGTGTTACAGAATGGGGTATATTTGTGGAGATCGAAGAGAACAAGTGTGAGGGTATGGTACGTTTGTCGAGTTTGAACGACGACTACTATGAACTGGATGCAAACAACTACCGCATTATTGGTCGCCAAAGCAAGCGTATTATTTCGTTTGGCGATGAAGTGATGGTAGAAGTAATAAGCGCCAACCTGAACGACCGTACCATCGATCTGGAACTGGTAGAAACACTTAAAACACATTAAGCACCCTGTGGATATCAACATCCTGTCTGAAAAGATAAATCATACTTTAAGTACGATTCGCTACGGCGAGCAACCAGCAGAACTATACGAACCTATCCGTTACATTATGGCATTGGGCGGCAAACGCATCCGTCCGATGCTGGTGCTTTTATCGGCTAAAATGTTTGCTGATGATATCGAGAAGGCGCTTTTGCCTGCTGCAGGGGTAGAGGTTTTCCACAACTTCACGCTCATGCACGACGACATCATGGACAAAGCGCCGTTGCGCCGTGGCCAGCAAACCGTGCACGAAAAATGGAATGCCAACATTGCTATACTTAGCGGCGATGTAATGCTGGTGCGTGCCTACGAACTTATGATGCAGGTAGAGCCGGATAAGCTGGCAAAGGTGCTGGCACTGTTCAGTAAAACGGCTTCTGAAGTATGCGAAGGCCAGCAACTGGACATGAACTTTGAGCAGCGCACACAGGTAAGTATTCAGGAGTATATCCAGATGATCACGCTGAAAACGGCGGTGTTGCTTGGCTTTAGTTTGGAGCTTGGAGCTATACTGCAGGGCGCACCTGATGCAGACGCTGAGCACTTAAAAGCTTTTGGCGATAACATTGGCATTGCTTTTCAGCTACGCGACGACCTGTTGGATGTGTATGGCGATAAAGATAAGTTCGGGAAACAAGTTGGTGGGGATATCCTGTCCGATAAAAAGACCTTCCTGATGCTGACGGCGCTGGAGCAGGCTAATAAAACCCAACTGGAAACTATAAAAAGCTGGCGCAACATTACGCAGGACCATACCGCCGAAGCCAAAGTACAGGCCATTACCAGAGTATACGATGAGCTCAATATCCGTCAACAGACGGAGCAGCAGATAGATCTATACTTTAAAGAAGCCCTGCGCCACTTGGATGCCATTGCCTTACCTGATGAGCGAAAAGCTACCATTCGCGGATTGGCTCTGCAGCTAATGGAGCGGGATAGCTAAGATTTATACTTTAAAAAGCCCTCTGCTTAACCCAAAGCAGAGGGCTTTTGCTTTATCAGGACGTAAAAGATCCGTTGCGGTGAATCTTCTCGAAATCTTCAATACCCAATGTATGGAAGCTCTCTGTTATAAGATCTGCTAGTGTCAGGTCCTGGTTACCCGAATGCTCTGATTTGTAGCCAATGCATTTCATGCCGGCAGCTTTGGCACCTCTCACACCGTTGTGGCTGTCTTCTACAACTATAAACTGTTCGGCTGGCACACCATAACGTTGTGCTACTTCCAGAAAAATATCCGGAGCAGGCTTCCCGTCTGTCACGTCCTCGCTACTCACAATGTGGTCAAAATAATGCCGGAAGTTAAGCTTCTCCAGTACTAAGCAAATGATGTTACGGGGAGAGGAAGAAGCTACCGACAATTTATATCCATCAGACTTCAGAGCAGCCAATAAGGCATCGACAGCTGGAATACAATGGATCTGGCGGGTCTGCAGTTCACTGAACTTTACGTCCTTTTCTATCTTCAGAAGTTCTTCTATAGTATGTGGCAGATTGTATTCCTGCTTCAGGGTTTCCCATACTTTGCGGGGAGCCATGCCCACAAAAGTTTCGTGTAGGGTAACAGGAACAACAATGTTAAGCTGCTTGAAAAGAGTCCTCTCCAGTTCCATATGAATCGGCTCGCTGTCTACCAGCACGCCATCCATATCAAAGATCACATATTTATGCATAAGGTTAGTTAACAGTACAAGTGCCAACTCAGAACGGCACATCTTTAAAAATGATATAAAACAAGATTGTACCTGACGCGTTTCAATTTACTCTTTTATCTTTGTTACAATTCCTAAAACAGAACATCGTAATTACCTCATATGAGCGTTACCCTTATATTAATCATCATCACTGTCGGGATTTCATGGTATGCGTTCAGCAAACACGACCTGATGGAAAAGTGGATATTTTACCCGTACACTGTAAACCGGGATAATTCATGGTATCGCTTTCTTACGTCAGGATTTCTTCACGCTGATTTTTCGCACCTGTTCTTTAACATGTTTACGCTATACTTCTTCGGGAGCAATGTAGAATATACTTTTAAATCAGGTTTTGGCGAGGTTCCGGGCATCCTGATCTTTCTGCTGATCTATATTGGTGGTATTATAGTTTCTGATATTCCTACTTACATTAAGCACCGCCACGACCCGGGTTACAGAGCTTTAGGAGCATCGGGTGGGGTAGCTGCGGTAGTTTTCTCAAGCATCTTGTTCTATCCTACACAGGACATCTGCTTATATGCTATACTTTGTATTCCTGGCTTTATACTTGGTATCCTATACCTCATGTATTCTTACTTTTCAGGCAAACGCATGGGTGATAACATTAATCACGATGCACACTTTTATGGTGCCTTGTATGGCTTCATCATAAGTTTAGCTATCGTGCCACAGGCTGGCCCCCTGTTTATTGAACAGATTGCCACCTGGAAGTTATTCGGGTAGGTATGTAGTAGATCGGTTTGCTTAACCCAATCTTACTTTAATCCGGAATGCACGTATAAGTGTTTGAAAACAAACGCTTATACATATGCGCCCCTCTAACTTTTCATTCTTATTCACCCTGTTTGCCTTTCTGTTTACAAATATAAACTTACAGGCTCAGGACCTGGCCTCCGCCGAAACAGCCCGCACTACCATGATCGAACACATCATGAAAGGCAGGCCTGTATTAGTAAACCTGTTGACTACGGCTGGCCTGGTACCGGCACTTTCCGGCGATTCGCCTTACACTTTGTTTGCTCCCCCTGAGTCAGAACTGAAAGCTTTACAAAACGAACCTGCCGATAGAATACGAATGGTAATGGCCGGCCATATTGTAAAAGGAAAGTATAATGAAAAAGACCTGAAAGACGGCGCCAAACTGGAAGCTCTGAACGGTGAAACCATAACCATTTGCCACAAGAAAAGCACTTTGGTAAACGGAGTAAGCATTGCAAAACCCGACACTGAACTTAAGAACGGGGTTATTCACGGGATAAGCAGCACATTAGCGTATTAACCTTTGGCTACAGAACCGAAGTACATTCAGGTGCATGGGCATAGGGGGTGCCGTGGCTTATTACCAGAGAATACCATACCTGCCTTTTTAAGAGCAGCAGCGCTAGGTGTAGACGCGCTTGAACTGGATGTAGTAATAACCGGAGATGCGCAGGTGCTGGTGTCGCATGAGCCTTGGTTTGCCTCAGAATACTGCCTGAAACCTGATGGCTCAGGTATAACGCCAGCTGAAGAGACCGAACTTAATATTTTCAGACTTCCTTACTCAGCTATAAAACAATACGACTGCGGGTCAAAACCACATCCACGCTTTCCAGATCAGCAAAATAAGCCTGCTTATAAACCGTTGTTAACCGATGTAATAGATTCTGTAACTACTTTCTGCCAGGAGCGAAGCATAAAGTGTCCTTACTTTAACATCGAGATCAAATCAACTGTACCAAGTGATAACCTGTTTCACCCGGAGCCGGAAGTGTTTACAGAGTTGCTACTTGATGTGCTGGCAAAGTATAACCTTACAGATAAAGTGATGGTGCAGTCGTTTGATGTGCGCCCATTGCAGGTGCTGCACCGGCTCAAAACAAATGTAAAGCTTGGCCTGTTAACGGAAGATGATACCCCGGCAGAAAAACGTTTGGAGCAGCTTGGTTTTATACCGTATGCCTATAATCCAAACTATAGCTTAGTGTCACCTGACCTGATAAAGCTGCTGCATGCAAAAAGTATAAAATGCTTTGTCTGGACCGTAAACGGTGAAGATATAGTGCAAAAGATGCTGGCCTTCGGAGTGGATGGCATTATTACAGATTATCCTGAGATGGTGCTTAATCAAGTAAAAAGCTCCTACATCTCAACAAAAACTTCATAAAGTATAAAGCTTCAGTTTATATTTTCCGTACAACATCAAAATGTACAGCACCAACCCTCATAGCAACGCCATGGATTCTCAGGAGCATATTGCTCAAAATACTTGCTATGCCCTTGTTGTAGATAAAGCTAAAAATCGCATCTACTTTACCATACATGGCTATTGGAAAAACAAGGAAGCAGTACCTGCCTTTCTGGATGATTGGAAGAGATCTGTGGCCTTAACACAATCGGGCTTCACCATCCTGACCGATATGAGCACTATGATAACGCACCCGCAGGAACTAGCAGAACTACACCTGATAGCTCAGAAAATGGTGATTGATGCTGGTGTTAGAAATGTAGCCAATGTGCTGCCTTCCGATAAAATAGCTAACCTGCAAGCAAACTCGTTTACAACAAACTCTTCGTTGCCTTACCGTAACTTCAGCTCTATTGAAGAAGCAGAAACCTGGCTAAACCAGCTTTCAGCACCCTCTCTTAACTAGCTTTATGTTCCACGTGGAGTGGCTCAGATTGCTAATTGTTAATTAATGATTGTCTCTACCTGGACCTCCAGCAATCAACGATTAAAGATAGCCTTTCGCCTGTAGTTTAAACAACTCAGCATACTTTCCATTTTGCGCCAGTAATTCTTCATGAGAGCCTAACTCTTTTAGCTGTCCTTGCTCCAAAAATAAAATTCTGTCAGCCATACGTACCGTAGAAAAGCGGTGGGAGATAAGTACAGCCGTTTTGCCTTCTATCAGTTCCGAAAACCGTAAGAAAACTTCGTGTTCGGCACGGGCATCCAGGGCAGAGGTTGGCTCATCAAGTATAAGCAGCTGCGCATCGCGCATATAAGCACGCGCCAGCGCTACTTTCTGCCACTCGCCACCTGATAGCTCCACACCTTTGTTAAAGCGCTTACCGAGCACCTGATCGTACTTATCGGGCAGGCGCTGGATTACCGGGTCGGCCAGGCTTTTTTGTGCCGAACCTTGTATGCGTTCTTTGTCGCGGATGTTGCTGATCTGGCCAATGGCAATGTTGTCGGAAGCCGACATCTGGAAGCGCACATAATCCTGGAAAATTATACCCACCTGGTGACGCAGGTCGTTCAGGTCATACTCGCGCAAGTCTACACCATCTAAAAGTATACGGCCCTCAGTAGGCTCATACAATCTTGCCAACAGCTTTACGAGGGTAGTTTTTCCGGCACCGTTCTCACCTACCAATGCCAGTTTTTCGCCGGCCCGCAAATGGAAACTCAGGTTACGTACTGCCCAACGCTCACTGTTCTGGTACTTAAAGCCAACACCCTCAAACGTAAAGCCATGCTGTATAGGTCGCGGTACTGGCAAAGGGTTAGTGGGTGGCGTAATCTGCGGCCGCAGCTCCAGGAAATCAAACAGATCCTGTAAGTATAAGGCACTCTCGGCAATCTGGGAGAAACGCGTCATGATACCTTGTAGCAGCCCACGCATATTACTGAACGAACCCGCCAGAAAGGTAAGGCTACCTACTGTTATGGCACCTGTTACGGTTTGGGCAAGTATAAAAATGTAAGCACCATAATAAGCGAGCGTACCTAAAGCTGAAAGTATACTTCCCCACACGGCTCGTTTAATGATCAGGCTTTTGTTGAGCAGGTAATATTTGTCTGAAAGTAGTTTAAAGCGTTCGGCCAGGAAACCGGAAAGGTTAAAGGTTTTGATCTCTTTGGCTGTCTCGTCGGAAGCACCGATGTAACGGAGGTAATCCAGTTCGCGGCGTTCGGGAGTCCAGGAGCGGGATAGGGAATAAGTACGCTCATTAAAGTGCGTTTCGCCGAGAAAAGAAGGAATTACCGCAATCAGAAGTATAAGGATAAGCCATGGGTTAAATGCCACCAAACCAACTGCCAGAAAGCCAATCGTAACTATATCCTGCAACTGCGACAGCACCTGCGACATCAGTACCACACGCGTTACAGTTTGCCGGCGGGCGCGCTCCAGCTTGTCGTAAAAAGTGGCATCTTCAAATTGGGTCAGGTCCAAGGTAGCTGCGTGCTCTATAAGCGCTATCGAAGTTTTGTTGGAGAACAGGTCGCCCAGCAAACTATCCAGTAACGTAATGCCCCGGTTTATCAGGTCCGAAAGTATAGCAAGGCCCAGTTCTGCAGCTACCAACATCCATAAATAAGAAAGATCGCGGTCGCCGGTCACATCAATCAGCCGGATCACTTCATCTATGATCAGCTTACCTATGTATAGCATTGAGAGCGGCAAAGCTGATTTTATAAGGCGCAGCACCAGGTTACCAATGGTCATGGCAGGGCTGGTCTCCCAGATCAGCCTGAAAAACTTGGGCAGGTTCTTAAGCGCGCCTACCTGTTCTTTAAATGTCTTTTTATCGTCAGCCGCCTTGGGTGCAGCGGCAGGTCTGTCTCTAAATAGCTTCATTTGTACTAATTACCAACTACAGCCAATTATGTTTACACAAAAGCCTGGTAACAAGAATAAACAATAATTTTAAAGCATAGGGTTTATGCTATTTATTTCAATAGCTTCTGTATTTTTAGAGGATGAAAACAATCTATACTTTACTAACTGCCACGCTTGTACTTGTTGTGGCTCATTATGCTTCGGCTCAGACTAAAACAGTTGACTACTATAACAAGAGAGGTATTAAGCTATCATCTGCTGAGGGGGCATATTACTTTGAGCATACTGAAGCAAATAGCACTGGTGGGGGAACCCGAACACGCTTCCTGAAACAAGACAGCACAAAGGTGTCTCTTTTTACTTACAGCAGTTTTAAAGGAGACAGTACCAAAGCAATTTTAGATGGCACCTATAGCCTATGGCACAACAACGGTAAACTATCTGAAAAGGGAAACCATAAGAACAATAAATTTGATGGTAAAGTGAGTACGTGGTTTGAGAACGGGCAACTATCTTATGAGAAATTTTATGTTAACGGTAAGTTACAGGATACGCTCAAAGGCTATTATGAAGATGGCACAGTCAGGAGGGTAGAAGTATATAAGGAAGGTGAAATGGTGGAAGGCAACGTGTTCTCAAAAGAAGGAGCAGATCTGCCTTACTTTCCAGCAATGGTAATGCCTGAATTTCCCGGAGGTGAGCAGGCCATGATGGCATATATTTCTCAAAACATAAAGTATCCGAAGAAAGCAATAAGAAATGATATAAGCGGTTTAGTGGTGGTCTCTTTTATAGTTGAGAAAGATGGCTACATAAAAACACCTGAAGTTATAAGAAGTGTAAGTAATGATTTGGATGCGGAGGCGATTCGTGTTATACAAGCTATGCCTCGCTGGAAACCTGGGTTAAATGAAAATAATCCCGTTCCTGTTCGTTTTAATTTGCCTGTACGTTTTGCTTTTGGGGATGAACGATAATCAAAATAAACTATGAAAAGACTACTCCTCACCCTTATACTTGGCACTGCTGTAACTATAGTTGCACAGGCGCAGGCTAAACTTACATCCGCCGAAACTGCAACTATAGAAGCGCTGACAGAAACCGGCTTAAAGATTATTTCCGGGCCGAAAGGGCAGAAGCGGGATATGGAGAAGTTTAAAGCACTGTTTTTACCGAATGCGCAAATGGGTGGTGTGTTCTTTAAAGGCGACAGCAGCTTTGTAAGAATAACTACAGTAGAGAAATTTGCCGAACGTAACGGACCCGCTTATGAAGAACTGGGTTTTTACGAGAATGTGCTGGGCCTTCGTGTAGAGCGGTTTGGTAACCTGGCTACCGCTTTCCAGACGTATGAAACGCGCTATGGGAAAGATGGTAAAGTAGAAGCACGTGGTGTAAACACCTACCAATTGGTATATGACAAAGGCCGCTGGTGGATCGCCAGCCTGTTGTTTACCCCGGAAACCAACAAGCAGAAAATACCTGCAAAGTACCTGAAGTAAAGTATAAACCCTATAAAATGAGAAAAGCCCCGTCAAAATGACTGGGGCCTTCTCTCACCTTAAAACAAACTAAACTAATCTAACTTTAACTAACCTTATCTTTATCCCCGAAGGGCATTTTTCTAATTCTAAATAGTGGCTGCAACAAAAAATAAATTATCGCCCACGAAAAAAATCATTGAGTAATTTGGAACTCTAATTTTTTATTCCAATATTAGCTTTCCAATCAACTATCTCTCTCAATTCGGGTGCAAAATTATGTGTACTGTTTTCTAAAAGCAAGAAAACAGGTGTAATTTTTTTTGATTTTTTTAAAAAGCCCATTTCCGCTGTTTTAAGCCACTTTTTGCTCAATTATTTATCCTTCTTCAGTATCCGGATCAGAGTAATTAGTAGAAGATTCCGGTGTCCTGCTCAAACACATTGCCCTTATTTCTGATTCCAGCTGCGGGTAAAATTTTTTAAAGGCATTATAACACAACCTGTACAACTGGTTATAACAAAGTAAGGCTACGGCTTTGTGTATTTTGTGCTTGCTGTTGCCTTGCTTATCTTTAGCAGATAACAAATACCAGATGGAAAATAGGTACACTGCCGAGGTAGCTATACTTGGCACAGAAGAGCTGTTAGGCCTGCTGCAGGCCCGTGAGGAATATGAGCCGGAAATTATACTTGCTGTAATAGCGGAACTGCAAATCCGGCAAGTACAGGTACCTGATCTGGAAGAACTAAAAGAGCAAACGCAGGCAGCCTATAAAAACAGTTTGGAGCTGGAAAACCAATCACAAAGTTCTTCTGGTAAAACGAGTGATATGTTTCAGGTATTTGTGCCACAGCGCGGGTATTTTGTTACGCCTGTTCTGCTTAATCTTAACCTGCTGGTATTTGTAGTTATGTTGCTGCTGGGTTTAAACTTTATGAACCCGGAGGCAGGTCAGCTTTTTGCAATAGGTGGCAACTACGGACCTTATACTTTATCAGGGCAATGGTGGCGCTTGTTTACCAGCACTTTTCTACACGGTGGTATCATACACCTGCTTTTAAATATGATGGCACTGGTGAGTGTAGGCCGGCAGCTGGAACAAATGATTGGCCGCACTCCCTTCCTGGTATCCTACATACTTTGTGGGCTAGCCGGTAGCTTGTTAAGTGTGTGGTGGGATGGCACAAGAGTCAGTGTTGGAGCATCGGGGGCTATATTCGGTATGTTTGGTTTGCTGCTGTTGCTGATGGCGCTGGAGCGTAAACTAACCTGGAAAGAGAAGAAAGCAATGCTGGGAAACCTGGTGCTGGTAATAGGTATAAACTTAGGCTACGGCATGAAAGGCGGTATCGATAATGCAGCACACGCCGGGGGCCTGATAGCAGGAAGCATACTTGGCGCTGTTCTGATGCTTCGCTCCAATCGTGTTATCTCAGCAAATTATAGTTTAGTTGGTACCTCCGCGATGGCAGGTGCCGGGTTAGTGCTACTCTCTATACTTTATACAGTTATTCCGTTTACCGGGCAAAAGCGTTACCTGTACACCATGGATCAGGTAGCACAAAAAGAAGCCGTGGCCATGCAAACGCTTCAGAAACTTTCAGAAGCAGGAGAAGAAGCCAAAGCAGCAGTATTTGCGCCGCAACTGGAAACAGGCGTAAAACTATGGGATGAAAGCGAAACATTACTGGAAGCCATAGACGATGTGGAAGGAACTGGGAAAGACCGGGTGCTGGTAATGTTGGATTACGTGCGTCTGCGCAAAATATCGTTCCAGATGCTGCACGACGATCTGAAACAGAACCGCCCGCTGCTAAACCCGAAACAACAGCAGGTATTAGAGGCAATTAATGATTATGCAACTACTTTACAGCAAGGCAAAGAAAGCGAAGAAATAGCCAACAGAAACCAGGTTATTGATGTTGACATGCCGGAGGTAATACTGAAAGGAGACGAATCTGAAAGTCCTGAAGGCAACCTGAGTAATGATTATGGCCAAATGAAAGTACTTGTAGTGATTGATGGTATAAAAGTAGGATATAAAACGGCTGATGAAGAACCTGCGCAGTTAGCAGGTTTAGATGAAACCAAAATAGAAAACATAACAGTTTTAAAAGGAAAGCAGGCCAGAGATGCTTACGGAGAAGAAGGGGCCAATGGAGTAATTGAGATCACGACCAAGCAATAAAACCACAGCCTGCTATTAACCCAAACTATTGACAGATACAACACCAGATATTATTGCCTGCCCAAGCTGTGGCGCTAAATTACCTGCCGGAACAAAAGTATGTCCGGTATGTGGTAATGCTATATCCACCCGGAAATGGTACAGACTTAAAGGACTTAATCCTGCCGAAATTTTTCTGATGATACTGGGCGCGCTGATGCTGCTGATAGGGCTGGTGGCTGTGTAGGTAAATTATGAGAACCTTTGCTCATTCGTTGTTTATACTTTGCCTGGTGCTATTCTGCCTGAACCAGCTGCTCGAGTGGCAACACCTCTACATTACGCCCCTGTACCAATACCTGGATGATATACTGTGCATGCCACTGGTGCTGACAATAACGCTGGCAACAGAACGATTATACTTCAACAACTATAGCTTTGTGCTGCCGCTAAGGTATATATTAGGTGCTGTGCTGTTATTTAGTATTTGCTTTGAAGTACTGCTGCCCCGGCTTTCCATAGTTTATACTTCTGATGTACTGGATGTACTTTCCTATACTTTAGGAGCAGTTGTATTTCATCTCGCAATTAATAAGCCGTTAGAACCTGCCGCTATTCACAGCTGAAACACTCATCCACTAAGATTTAAGAAAAGCCTGCAAATTATTTTAGGTGAAATAAGCTCCTGCTTTATACTTCATAATAACCTTGACTTCTAAAAGTAAAAGATGGTTAATTGTTGTATTTCAGTGAGTTATGGAACTGTGGATTAGTATAGGCTGCCGCTGTAGAACCTGGATTAACCGTGATATACTATAGCTGGTATATTTTATTTTTAAATTTTTTCCGCAGTAAAGCAACCTTAGCACTTTTGCTGCATCTATTAGGCATAGCAGATAAAAACCAATACTGCATTATAACCTTATCTAAAACCAACAAAATAAAACTATGAAGAACCTTACATCTTACTCGTTTACACTCGTTACGCTAATATTATCTTTCCTGCTGGTGAGTGGCACTACTTTTGCGCAACAAATTAAAGGTAACGGTAACCTGCAAACTCAATCCCGAAAAGTAGCTGATTTCAGCGGTATAAAAGTAAGCGGCGGATTTTATGTAGAAGTACAGCAGGGAAGCAAAGAGGAGCTGCGCATAGAAGCAGAAGAAAACCTGATGGACAACATCAAATCTGAAGTGAAGGATGGTGTGCTGCATATTTACAGCGAAGGAAATATAAATTCCAAGAAGGGAATGAAAGCTTATGTTACTGTAAACGAACTGAATAAAATAAACATAAGCGGTGGCGTGAAAGTGGTAGGCAAATCTACTTTTAAGGCCAGCACTTTTGACCTGGATATGAGCGGCGGCTCTAATGTAACATTGGCTATAGATGCTAAAAAACTGGATGCCGATATGAGTGGCGCCAGCAAAGTAGACCTTACAGGCCGTGCCGATGATGTAGCTTTTGATATGTCTGGAGCATCGGATGTTGATGCACGTGAGCTAAAAGCCAAGCGTGTAAAAGTGGGTGCCAGCGGTGCCAGCAATGTAAAAGTTAATGCTTCTGAAACTTTAAGTATAAATGCATCTGGTGCGTCGCATGTATCTTATGCAGGATCGCCTAAAATTGAGGCTGAAAGTACAGCAGCAAGCAAAATTTCTAAACTGTAAGAGAATACAATTTATATACCCTGAAAAGAGCAGCCTGCTATGGCTGCTTTTTTTATGGGCAGTAAACAAAAAAGCCCTGCACTACTATAGCGCAGGACTTTTGTAAAGTTATACTTTAAAAGTTTAACGGGCTGGCACAGGTATAACCGGTAAGCTGGTGTGGCCTTCTGCATCTGTAGCCTGTACCGAGAAAAAGTAATTGTCTTTAGAGTAAGGCAGCGTAACGCTGGTTTCCTTTACAAAGAATTTCTTTTCCCAAGTAGGGCTGCTGGTTTCGCGCATCAGTACATAGTAACCGGCTGGCTTTTTACCTGCTTTAGGCGCTTCCCATTTCAGGTCGGTTTTGTTGGTGAGGTTTGAGGTAAGCACATTCACTTTTTCGGGTGCGGCCGGTGCCCAGCCTAGGTTAGCCATCGTTGCCAGATTTACAGCCGTGTTCTTGCGCAGGTATTCAAAATCCATGTACTCCACTAAGTCGCCGTACTGCTTGCCATTCTCTTTGCGGAGATCCTGGTGCTGGTGGTCAAAGTCTTCGTTCATTTCGCTCATACGCACCGCTGCATAACCCTGCTGGTTAAATGGCGTGTGGTCGCCGCCACGCAGAAAGCGGTCCGGGCGGTATTCCAGTATAACCTGCAGCTGATCTACATAATTCTCGCCGGTGGTTTTCATGTAGCGGGCCAGGTTGCGGCTTGGGCCATCATTCTCAGAACCCAACGTGCGGCGCAGGCGGGCCTGTTCTTCGGTTTCGTTAGCCGGAGTAGCTTCGCTAAAAACACGTACGCGGGTGTTATCATGTAAACCTGTTTCAGCAGAGTAGGAGTTACCCACTATGTCGTTGTTAAGTACGGCAACAATGTTCCAGTTCTCTTTTTTGGCGCGCTCTGCTAAGTGCCTGGAGCCGTAAAGCCCCTGTTCCTCGCCCTGGAAAGCCACAAACACCAGCGTAGCCGGAAACTCTTTTACAGCCATAATACGGGCCATTTCCATAACTATAGCTACACCAGAGGCATCGTCGTTGGCACCCGGTGCTTTGCTTTTGGCATCCATCACATCAGTAACACGCGAATCGAGGTGGCCGCTAACTAAAATTACACGGTTGTCGGTTGGGTCAGCGCCTTTAAGTATAGCCATCACGTTTGCCATTTCCACGTCCTGAGGTATGCGGCGGCCATCAGCTTTTACGGTGTAGCGGTCCATTTCCACGGTCATGCGGCCACCAGAGGCTTTGGCGTACTTCTCAAATTCTGATTTTACCCACTCGCGGGCAGCACCTATACCTACTTTTTTACTGGTGGTAGTGCTTAGTGAGTGGCGTGTTTCAAAAGTTACCATTTTCTCTACCAGCGACTTCAGGTTGTTTGCTGATACAGCATTCACCATTTCGGTTATGTCCTGGTCGTGGGTAGCTGGTGCCTGGGCAAGGGTAGCAGAGGAGGTTGTAAAGTATAAACCGGCCGCAGCGAGCAGGCCGGCAAATCGGGTAAAAGTTTTAGGTTGCATTAGGTGTAAGGTAAGTGAGCTTTAAATATAAGCACGCCTTAGCACAAATGCCAGCAAGTATAACTTAGTAAGCCAGTTTGCAGCGCTCGTCTTTTAGCAGGTATAGTTCCTGCTCCACGGCAAGTATAGATTTCGCCTCCGTAAATTCAGACTGGTAGCGCTGAGCCAGTTCGCGACGTTTTATGGCTTCCAGGAAGCGGCGGGTATCGTCATGGGTTTCCAGTAAAAGGCCGGGTACCTGGGTAGGTTTGTTGTTTTCGTCTTTGGCTACCATGGTAAAGTAAGAGGTGTTAGTATGCTTCACTAAGCCAGTTTTCACGTTCTCGGCAATCACTTTTATACCTACCATCAGCGAGGTGTTGCCCACATAGTTTACCGAAGCCAGCAGCGATACCAGTTCCTGAACCTCCACGGGTTGCAGAAAATTTACGCCCTCGACCGACACTGTTACACAGTAATTACCTGCATGCTTGGCTGCACAGGCATAGGCTACCTTATCCATCAACGAAAGCAGAATACCACCATGTATCTTACCGCCAAAGTTGGCATAGCTCGGAATCATGAGCTCGGTAAGCGTAGTGCGGGAGTAGGAGACAGGCCGGTAATCTGGTTGGGTCATAGGTTATACTTTGACCCAAGTATACGGCAGCTATACTTTGTTTGGCTGAAACTATAAAAACACCACTTCCTTCACCACCTCGTGGCCAGCGGCGCGGTTTAGTAGTTCTACTACTTTGCTTTTGCTCATGTTAAGTTCGTGCTTTAGCGGGGCAGAGGTTAAGCGAACAAAAAGTTTACTGTCTCTGAAGTATAGTTCCTGCGTTTTTAGGGCTATTGGTTTACCCATAATCTCTTCCCAGCGTTGCACCAGGTTTACTTCATTCAGTTTACCCTCAAGGCGGTAAGCCTGCAAAAGCCCTTTTATACTTTCGCCTATAGTTTGTGTGCCGGCTTTTCGCTTCGCAATCTCTTCCTTCTTCTTGTAGTAGCGCACGGTTGGTTAATTATGAATTAGTAATTATGAATTATGAATGGGTGGTTAAGCGAATAAACTATAAACCGGCAACTGCTTTCAAATAGTTGAACTCCCATTTTGAATAAGGGAGAGTATAAATCTTCTCTTTATATTGAGTTTCTATCTCTACAACACCAAAGCTCATTTTAACCTTCGTGATATCATCTAAATTAATAGAGATTTTCTTCGTGGTTGCTAAGTTTATAACTACTAATTTCCTTTCAGCTTCTGCTAGGTAGACTTCTTTTAATTTATAATACCGTAATATTTTAGCCATGAAAAAATGAACAAAAGCTATTACTGCATAAGGCAAAAAGAGAAAGTATAGTTTAGAAGATATGGAAATATACAACCAGACTGAACCAACAAAGATGTGAGCAATAATGAGTAATGTAGGAAAGTATACCATCCATAACTTCAAGTTGCTTTTTGAAATCTTCATCAAATTTGACGTTTCAGCAAGATATCCCATAATTTAACAAACAACGATTATGCGATCAAAATTAACTATGATCTACAGTTCAAATTGATCTAATTAAATAATTTAAGCCAGATGATTTGCCACCATTTCTTAATGGCTGGTTTTCTATAAAGCTCAATTATTTCTGGCTTAAGATTTTCGGGTTCTCCTAACTCAAAAGATACACCCAATTGCTGCTCTATATACTTCAGTCTGGCTTCTTCACATTTAATCTCACCCTCCACCCAGTTATCCCAACCAAATAATATCTCTTCGTTATTTTTCTTAAGTATCAGAAAACCAAAATCAATACCCGCATCGATACCATCATATTTATAAGAAACCTTCCAATTCTCCTTGATAAGGAATTCAATAATTGAGTCCCATAAATTCGTTTCGATGTTTACAGCTATAACCATAGCTACAATTCTCCAATAACCTTTACAATCCCATCTTTCACATCAAATCTTCGGATACTTTCGGAGAGGCCTTCGAGTATTTTGTCGGTGCGGTCTAGGTGGGTGTCTGTTAAAAAGATCTGGCCGAAAGTATGGGCGGCTACCATTTGCATGAGCTTGGTAATACGCTTTTCGTCAAGGCGGTCGAAGATGTCATCTAAAAGGAGCAGGGGTTTGTGGTGCTGGCGTTCGGCCATTACTTCAAAGTGGGCCAGTTTCAGGGCAATAACATAGCTTTTCTGCTGTCCCTGCGAGCCAAAATGCTTCACCGGGTTGCCATCCATCAGAAACACGAAATCATCTTTATGTGGGCCTATAGTTGTGCGTTGCAGTGCCATATCCCTACGCTCGTTCTGTAACAGCTGGTGTGCAAAATCAGAACCTAACAGCTGGCTTTTATAGGTTAGGGTAACGGTTTCGGAACTGTCGGAGATGTGGCGGTAATGCTTCTGGAACACGGGCACGAACATTTCTAAGAACTTTTCGCGCTCCTGCGCCAATTGCTGACCCAGCGGTACAAGCTGCTCATTCAGGATGTGCAGGTAATCGCGGTCGTAGTAGTTGCGCTCAGCAAACTGCTTTAACAGCGAATTGCGTTGCTTCAGAATATAATTGTATTGTATAAGTTGCTCCAGGTAAGTATGGTCCAGTTGCGAGATCAGGCTATCAAAATACTTGCGGCGCTCTTCGCTACCTTCACGAATCAGGTCAGTATCGTAAGGCGAGATCAGCACCACGGGGAAACGGCCGATATGCTCGCTCATCTTCTCATACACCACCTTGTTGTGCGTTACAGTCTTTTTCTGGCCTTGCTTTAAGCTTACCTGCACGGTGTGCTTGTCACCGTCAATCTTAAAGCGGCCTTTCACCATAAAAAACTCTTCGCCCTGTTTTATACTTTGGGCATCGGAGCTATTAAAGGCACTTTTGGTAAGTGAGAGGTAATGTATGGCATCCAGCAGGTTGGTTTTGCCGCTTCCGTTATCGCCAATAAAGCAATTTATATGCTCCGAGAAAGCCAGCGTGGCATCGTCGTAGTTCTTGAAAAACAGCAGACTTAGATTTTCGAGGAGCATTCAGTTTATAATTGATTTCTTTTTCCTTAATTTCGCAGCTAAACCCGTTCCGGGCCTTGTCGCCCAACATGCAAGGTAGTTTTTATACCTGAGCATGCAACGGATAAAACCCAGATTAGATATTTACCCATGGCTACGAAAGAAAAGGCAAAAGCGAAGTCGACGAAAGCAAAGGTACAGGCTGAGCCAAAGTTTTCAAAGGAAACATATATGTGGTGGTTCGAGAACATGAAACTCATCCGCCGCTTCGAAGAAAAAACAGGCCAGTTATATGGTCAGCAAAAAATTAAAGGTTTCTGCCACCTGTACATTGGCCAGGAAGCTTGTGTGGCTGGTGCCGTAACTGCACTTACCAAAGACGATAAGTGGATAACTGCTTACCGCGACCACGCACACCCGCTTGCTTTAGGCACTGACCCGGGCGCTGTAATGGCCGAAATGTATGCTAAAGTTACCGGTTGCTCTAAGGGCAAAGGTGGCTCTATGCACATGTTCGATAAGAGCGTGAACTTTGTTGGTGGCCACGGTATAGTTGGCGGCCAGGTGCCACTAGGTGCTGGTCTGGCATTTGCCGAGAAGTATAACAAAACAGGCAACCTGTGCATTTGCTACATGGGTGATGGTGCAGTGCGTCAGGGTGCTTTCCACGAAGCGCTTAATATGGCCATGAGCTGGAAACTGCCTGTAATTTTCGTGATCGAGAACAATGGTTACGCCATGGGTACTTCGGTATCGCGTACATCAAACGTACAGGATCTTTACAAACTGGGCTCAGCATACGATATGCCTTCGTTCCCGGTAGATGCCATGAGCGTGGAGAACGTGCATACTGCCGTAGCTGAAGCTGCTGAGCGTGCCCGTGCCGGCGAAGGACCAACCCTGCTGGAGTTCAGAACTTACCGCTACAAAGGTCACTCCATGTCTGACCCTGCCAAGTACAGAACCAAAGAAGAGCTGGAAGACTACAAAGGCCGCGACTCGATAGAAGCAGTAGCTGCAACTATACTTAGCAATGGTTGGGCTACCGAAGAGGACCTGCTGCAGATTGATGAAAAAATAAAGCAGAGAGTAATGGATGCCGTGAAATTTGCCGAAGAATCTCCGTTCCCGGACCCATCTGAATTATACACAGATATTTACGTGGAGCCGGACTACCCTTACGTAATGGACTAAAATAATTTAGAATTAGGAATTAAAAATTATAAATTTGGTGTTCCGAAAATACAGGGCATAGATTAAAATCCAATTTTTAATTCCTACTTTTGAATTTCTAATTCAATTAATACCAATGGCAAAAGAAACAGTAAACAATCACAGCGAGTTTGAAGAGCTGGTTGAGAATCCGGATGCGTTAGCAGAGCGTTTATCGCACACGGATGATTTCGTAAAGAAAAACAAGTCAATTCTGCTTGGTGTGTTTGCCGCCATTGCCGCTATAGTTGTAGCAGGCTTTTTATACTATAACCACCGCACTACCCAGAACCAGGAAGCGCAGGAAGCGATGTTCCAGGCAACCTATTACTTCGAAGCTGACTCATTGAGCAAGGCCCTGAACGGCGATGGCCAGTACAAAGGCTTTGTAGCAATAGCTGACGAGTATAGCGGAACTGATGCTGGTAATCTGGCGAATTTCTATGCTGGTGTGGCCCTTTTAAAAGAAGGTAAATTTGCAGAAGCGCAGAATCACCTGGAAGAGTTTGAGTCTGAAGACTACCTGCTGCAGGCACGTGCTTATAGTTTAATTGGCGATGCATTATTAGAACAAGGCAAAAACAAGGAAGCTGCTGACCAGTACATGAAGGCTGCTAACCACAATGCCAATCCATTCTTTTCGCCACAGTACATTATGAAAGCTGGTATCGCCTACGAAGCCGATAACAACTTTAAAGCAGCTGCGGAAGCTTACGATAAGATTGTAACAGACTACGTAACAGCAGCTGAACTGAACGATGCTAAAAAATACAAGGCTCGTGCTGAAGCATTAGCCGGAGGCGCTAAATAATTTACGCCTAAGTATAAACTATAAAAGCGCTTTTGTCTTGAGTTATAAGGCAAAAGCGCTTCTTTTTTTAAGCTGCTCAAGTATAAGCTTTGTCTGATTTAAGTATAGCTGCACTTGGCTGGCAAAGATCGATTAACGAATAACGAGTAACGAACAACGAATTAAAGTATGGCAACAGCTTTAAAGAACCTGAACGAGTATAACACCGCCTCTTTCGCGGATATGTCTGATAAAAAATTTGGCATTGTAGTAGCAGAGTGGCACAAAGACATTACTGATGCCCTGAGCAATGGCGCAATTGAAACGCTGCTGAAGCACGGTGCACAAAAAGAGAATATCTTCCGCAATACAGTGCCAGGTAGCTTCGAACTCACCTTAGGAGCGCAGTTCCTGGCGCAGCACGAAGAAATTGATGCCGTAATCTGTATCGGTGTTGTAATAAAAGGCGATACCAAACACGACGATTACATAAACCATGCAGTAGCAAACGGCCTTACCAATGTGTCCTTAAAGTATAACAAGCCGGTTGCTTTCGGTTTAGTAACTACCAACAACCTGGAGCAGGCCCTGGACAGAGCCGGCGGCAAGCACGGCAACAAAGGTGTAGAGGCAGCGGCGGCAGTCATCCATATGCTCAGCTTTTAGTTACTAAACTGATACACAGTAAATTGGATTGATTTTTGTAAATTAATTCAGAAAGTACCGGAAAGCTGAAGTATAAGCTGCAAAAGCTTGTACTATAATCCGGAAAGAGCTGATAATGTGCATGAAAAAATATTAAATAAGGTAGGATAGGTAGTAAAGAATAAATATTACTACTATTTTTGCACGAATTTTACCTGAAATCGCTTTATACTAAAAGTGAGCAGGCCGAAAATTAAGCTAAATCTATAAACTATAATGCCTGTTGTTAAACAATTAAACATCAGGCAACTATAAAAACCGAACCCAAGCAAGTATACATAAACGATACAATGAATACGAACGAAGAAAAACAGCGGTACTCCAGAGAAGAATTAATGGAGTTTGAGAACATCATCCTTGAGAAGCTGACCAATGCCAAAAAGGAAGTAGCGTTTATCAAGGAAACCCTTAGCCGCCGTAACGATACAGGTACTGATAACACTGCATCTCCGACAAAAGTATTGGAAGATGGCGCTGATACTGCAGAAAAGGAAAGCTTAAACCAGCTGGCATCCCGCCAGATGAAGTTTATCCAGCAGCTGGAGAATGCTCTTATCCGCATTAAGAACGGTACCTATGGTGTTTGCATCGTAACAGGTAAACTTATACCTAAAGAGAGACTTCGTGCCGTACCGCACACACAACATACTATTGAAGCTAAATTACAGCGTAACGACTAGTACTTTTACTCCTTGAATATCCTGCAGTACCACATACAAGCACTGGTTTTCTGTGCGCAATCTCCTATCAGTATAGAGGAAATTCAGCGTTGCCTTACGGAGGCGCTGCAATTGGAAGTGCTGGTAAGCGATGTGCTGGAAAGTATAGAAGCTATAAATGAGCAGCTGAACGATACCGGTTTTGCCTTCCAGATCTACGCGATAGGGGGTGGTTACCAGTTTCTGACAAAGCCGGAGTACCAGGAAACGGTAAGTGTTTACCTGAAACAGAAATCAAAGAAAAAATTGTCAGCGTCTGCACTCGAGACGCTGGCAATTATTGCCTATAAGCAGCCTATTACCCGCAGTGCCCTGGAGCAGATCCGCGGCGTAGGTTGCGATTATGCCGTCCAGAAACTACTGGAGAAAGACCTTATTGAGATTAAAGGAAAAGCTGATACCATCGGAAGGCCGGTACTTTACGGTACTTCGCAGAAGTTTATGGACTACTTCGGTATCAACCACATAAAAGACCTCCCACAGCTAAAAGATTTCGCTACGGAAGAGAACACAATCGGCGAAGTAGCAGATTAGCGAACCCACACTAGAGCATTACAAATTCAATTATACTGCACAAAGGTACAGTAGCGATACTGCATCGAGTAACACAACAACAATGGCAAGAGATAACGAAAGACCTGCACGAGATAACGACGGAGCAGGGCGAAGAAATAACAGATTCTCGTCTGATAGACCTAACAACGACCGCGGCGAAAAGAAGATCTTTAACAGAAGAGATAAAAATGAAAGCGGCGAACGCCGTTCGTTTGGTTCTGACAGAAGAGAGGGCGGTGAAAGAAGATCGTTTGGTGAGCGCCGTGAAGGTGGCGAAAAACGTAGCTTTAACAGAGACGACCGCAGAGACAACAGAGAAGGTGGAGAGCGCCGTTCTTTCAGCAACGACAGACGTGATGATAGAAGAGGCAGCGAAGACCGTTCTTTTAATAGAGATCGCAGAGAAAGCGGCGAAAGAAGATCTTTTAACTCGGATCGTCCGAACAGAGCTGAACGTCGTTCTTTTGATTCTGAAAACAGAGAAGGCGGAGAGCGTAAATCGTTTGGTGCAGATCGCAACGAACGTACAGAGCGCCGTTCATTCAATTCAGACCGTGGAGAGCGTAAGTCTTACGGCGACAGAAGAGAAGGTGGCGAGAAAAGAACTTTCGGTGAAAAACGTGAAGGTGGTGAACGCCGCAGCTTTAACTCAGACAGACGAGATGATCGTCGTGGAGATAGAGAAGAAGGCAGAGAACGCCGCTCGTTTGGCAACGAGCGCCGCGAAGGTGGAGAAAGAAGACCTTTCAATGCTGATCGTGAAAACAGAGGAGAGCGTCGCTCATTTGACTCAGATAAAAGAAATAACCGCGAAGAAAGACCTTTCAGAAGAGAAGAGCGTGGCTTTGATGCTGGCAAAAGATCTTTTAAATCAGACAGAGGTGGTAAGTTTGAAGGCAGAGGCCGCAAAACCAGCTTCTCGAACAGAGAAGAACTGGGTGAGCCGGAAACTCCGACTTACAACACCAAGCATTACGAGAACAACCCGCGCATCAAGAAAAGCAACCGCAAAGAAGAAAAGGAAAACGACGGAACAATACGTCTGAACCGCTACATTGCGAATGCCGGTATATGCTCTCGTCGCGAAGCAGATACGCTGATCGAATCAGGCGAGATAAAAGTAAACGGCCAGGTAGTAACTGAAATGGGTTATAAAGTTAATCCTGAGGATACTATACAATATGGTAAGAAGATATTAAACCGTGAGAAACTGGTATATGTGCTGTTGAACAAGCCAAAGGACTTCCTGACTACTACAGATGACCCGGAAGGCAGAAAAACAGTAATGAGCCTGGTAGAAAAAGCATCGAAAGAACGCATTTTCCCGGTTGGCCGCTTAGACCGTAACACAACTGGTTTGCTGCTGTTTACCAACGATGGCGAACTGGCACAAAAGCTGACCCACCCTTCTAACGGTGTAAAGAAAATATACCAGGTAGAGCTGGATAAGCCGATATCTAAAGAAGATTTCCTGAAAGTGGCGGAAGGCGTAGAGCTGGAAGACGGTAAAGCTGAAGTAGATGATGTTGCCCTGATTGGGGATACAAATAAGTTCTTGGGTTTAGAGATACACATCGGGCGTAACCGTATTGTGCGTCGTATTTTTGAACACTTAGGCTACGAAGTAGTATCGCTGGACAGAGTACAGTATGCAGGCCTTACTAAAAAAGACCTGCCACGCGGCAACTGGCGTTACCTTTCAGAAAAAGAGCTTATCCGTCTGAAATACTTTATGTAAGAATCTATGCAGAGCATCGCGGTAGACGTAGGCAACACCGGCACCAAGTATGGCATCTTTAATGGCGGCGCCTTAATAAAGCAAGGCTGTTTTCAAGGAGTGGACAACATTCCGGATGAGATAACAAACCATACTTTTGAGAATGCCATAGTTGCCAGCGTAGCCGCTGATACTGCTGCTTATAAAACAAGGCTGTCTGTAACCGGTAACTTAATAGAGTTATCGGCACAGACAGCCTTGCCTGTTTTAAACAAGTATAAAACGCCTCATACACTGGGAGTCGACAGAATTGCCGCTGCTGTGGGAGCTAACTATTTTTTTCCGGGGCGTAATTGTTTGGTGTTTGATGCCGGTACAGCTATAACCCATGAGTTTATAACCAGCGACGGAAGTTACATGGGAGGTGGAATTGCACCAGGCTTACGGATGAAATTAAAAGCGCTGCATACTTTTACAGAACGGCTTCCGTTAGTAGACCAAATTCCTGAAAGCTTTCCACTTACCGGGCAAACCACCAACGAGTCGATTTTAAGCGGTGTTTTAACAGGCACTGTAGCAGAACTAAACGGGCTTATTCAATTATATTCTGAAAAAACACCGGATTTAGTGGTTATACTTTGCGGTGGAGATGCAGGATTTTTTGAAAGTAAATTAAAAGGACGCATCTTTGTAATTCCTGAATTAGTCTTGATCGGGCTTCATAGAATTTTGACATATAATGTATAAAACACTTCGCGCCCTGGTTTGCGCTGCCGTACTTTGTTTTTCGTATGGTGCACAAGCACAGAACATTGCCAATACACCTTATTCCCGCTATGGTTTAGGCGAATATAACTATAACACGGGTAACATCCGGAATGCCGGTATGGCCAATGCGGGTATAAGCGCTGCTAACAGCTATCAGATAAATACAGCCAACCCTGCGTTACTTTATTACAACAACACAACCGCTTTTGAGATTGGCATAACAGGTGAGCTGAAGAAACTGGAAAGTGCAACACAATCGCAGACAGATGGTAATGCAAATCTGGCAGCACTATCGCTTTCAGTTCCTGTTTCAAAACGCTGGACATCGGCTTTAAGCCTGCGGCCATATACAAACGTGCAGTACGAAGTTGTTTCTACATCTGAACTGACACCAACTGCAGATCTTACTAAAAGATTTAAAGGTGAAGGCGGGATCACAGAGCTATACTTTGGACACGGTATTAGAATAACATCAGGCTTAACTATAGGAGCAAGTGCCTCTTACCTGTTTGGAAATATCTTATCTGAAGAATCCACTTCCATAACTGATCCGGATCTGTCGGGTTTAGAGAATCAGGAAGTAGTATATAGCGAGAAAACAAAGTATAACGACTTGTTATTTAGAGCAGGCGCTAACTACCGCCATCAGTTTAGCGATAAACTTTTTATAAGCGGAGGTGCCGTTTATAGTTTCAAAGCGACATTAGATGCAGAGCGTAGCGCATCAAATGAGCGCCGCACAAATACCGGTTCTGTGATAGATAATAACCTGTATGCCGACAGCGCTAATAGTTCAGTAGATATCCCATCAAGCTTTAGTGCAGGTATAAGTGTAGATAACGGTTCTAACTTAACATTTGCTGCTGATCTTTATACGCAGAAGTGGTCAGGCTTCAGAAACTTTAATGGCGAGCAGGAACTGGTAGATAGCTACCGTGCCAGTGTAGGTGCTGAGTATACGCCGGATCCGAATTCAGTAGGAAATTATTTTGAGCGTGTAACGTACCGTGCAGGTTTATACTATGGCAATTCGCCTTACGAGGTTAATAACGAGCAGATAAAAGACAAAGGCTTTACAGTTGGCGCAACTATGCCATTAGGCCGCTCCACTGTTTATGATCTTTACCAGCTTAACACATCGCTTGGGTATGGCTCACGTGGCACTACCGACAACGGTTTGATAAAAGAAAATTACCTCCAGTTTAACATTGGCGTAACTATAAACAGCCGCTGGTTCATCAAACGCAGACTAGAATAACCTGATTTAGGGGAAGTATAACTATAGCAGAAGGCCGTTGAAAAGCGGCCTTTCTTGTATTATAGGCCTTTGTAAATTTGTTAAGATACAGAATCGTACAAAATTTGCTAAATTCACAGAAACCATAGTTCCTGAAATGAAGATAAAAAGTTGGATACAAGTAGTGTTGGCGACCATAGCTATAGTTGGTTTTAGCTGCCAGGAAGAACTGAAAGACCCGGATAAGGAAATAAAGTATAATGGCCCTATTATAGAGAATAAGGATGTTTTTACGCTGTTCAGTGACTCTGCCAAGCTTATGATCCGGATGAAAGCGCCCGTGCAGCAGGAGTTTGAAGGCGGTGATGGTGTTTTTCCGAAAGGCTTTGATGTAGAATTCTTTCAGAGGGAGGGAGCAGTAACGTCTACTATGAGTGCCAACTATGGTAAACAGGATAAAGGCCGTGAGCTATACTTTGCTCAAGGTAATGTTGTGGTGCGTAACCTGCAGAAGGGGGAGATGTTAGAAACCGAAGAACTTACCTGGGACAGGCGCCGCCGAAAGATCTTTACAGACAAGTTTGTAAAGATCACAACACCAAACAGAGTAGTAACCGGCCAGGGTCTTCGGTCAGATCAGAATTTCGAGAACTATACTATACAAAAGATCACAGGTGTGTTTGACCTGGAAGAGTAATGAACCAAAAACTATCAAATACCATTTTATTATCACTGGCGTTTGTGGCCATTGTTATAGGCATCCATAGAAGTATAGAAGAAAAAGATATTGCTGGTAACTACTGGATATTCATGATCGCGTTGGTGCTGTTTATAGTTTACAGACATCGGAAGAAGAATACAAAAGCCTGACGCCAGGGCTAATACATCATGATAGAACCCAATCATATTTTATTTTTAATTATTGGTCTGCTGCTGTCTGCCTTCTTTTCAGGTATAGAGATCGCTTTTATGTCGGCTAACAGGTTGCAGATCGAGCTCAGCGAAAAGAATGGCGTGCTGTCGGGGCGTATACTCTGGCACCTGCTCCAACATCCGTCGCGGTTGATGGGCACTGCCCTGATTGGTAATACGCTGGCGCTGGTGCTGTATGGTTTTGCCATTGCGGGGTTATTACATACTGTTCTGTCTAATCTGTTCCCGAACCAGGTTCAGTTCGATCTGCTTATACTTTTAATACAAGTGGTGGTAGCCTCGGTAGTAGTGCTCTTAACAGCTGAATTTCTGCCACGCAGCCTTTTTGTTATTAACCCGAACAGGATGCTGCAGGTGCTGGCAATGCCAATCCTGTTGTTTTATTACCTGCTTTACCCGGTGGTATTTGTTATAGTTGCCCTTAGCAAGGTTGTAGCCGAAAAGATTTTTAAGGTTGAATTTCTTGATCAGAAGCCGGTTTTTGGGTTTACAGACCTTAATGCTTACATCAAAAACCGCCTGTACCACCCGGAGCAGGAAAATGCTCCCGAGGTAGATGCTGAGATATTTCATAATGCGCTGGATTTTAAGAACGTTAAAGTTCGGGAGTGCATGGTGCCTCGTACCGAGATAGAAGCTGTGGAAGTAGAAGATTCTGTTGAAATGTTGCGGCAGGCTTTTATCGAAACAGGCCATTCCAAAATACTGGTATACCGGGATAACATTGATAACATTATTGGGTATTGCCACCAGCTGGATATGTTTAAGCAGCCAAAGGACATAGCCGATATACTTTCGGCGGTAAGCTTAGTGCCTGAAAGTATGCTGGCAAGCGAGTTGTTTGTGCGGTTTGTAGCAGAACACAGAAGCGTAGCCGTAGTGCTGGATGAGTTTGGCGGAACAGCAGGTATAGTTACCGTGGAAGATGTAATAGAAGAGATTTTCGGGGAGATAGAAGATGAGTACGACCTGGATGATACGCTGGAACAGGTGTATCCTGAGCAAGGTATATATGTGCTAAGCGCCCGCCTGGAAGTAGATTACCTGAATGATAAGTATGAACTTGGCCTGCCGGAAGGCGATTATGAAACCTTGGGTGGGTTTATTTTTTCGGAAGTTGGGGAAATTCCATCTCCGGGCGATGTAATAGAATACCCGCCATTCAACATCAGGATCCTGTCGATGGATGAGAACCGGATTAATACAGTAAGGCTGGTAAAAACATCAGATAATCAGGCAGAACCGGAACGTTAAACAGAATTGCATAAAATTTTGAATTTTAGCGCGATTAACCTTATTTTGCACAATCCTTTTTATAAGTTAAACAGATAATGGCATTAATTAACAAGATTAGAGAGAAGTCTGGTTGGGCGGTAGGCGCCATTGCCATTGGGCTTGGCATATTTGTAGTAGGCGGCGACCTGCTTGGGCCAAACTCAAGGCTTCTTGGAAACGACGCCAACGAGATTGGTGAAATAGCTGGTGAAACAATTGAATACCAGGAGTTTGATGAGATCTTCCAGCAAATGAAGACCAATTACGAAAATCAGTCAGGTAGAGCCGCTAACGAAGGCGAACTTGCTATGATGCGCGAGCAGGCCTGGAACCAGCTGATCTTTAAAATTGCCTTAGAAAAAGAATACGAGCGTTTAGGTATAGAAGTATCGGAAGAAGAGCTGGCAGACATGGTACAGGGTAACAACATACACCCGGCCGTTAAGCAGGCTTTCACTAATCCGCAAACTGGCGAGTTCGATCGTGCACAGGTTGTTCAGTATCTGCAGAACATGGACCAGATGGGCCCTGAAGCAAGACCAATGTGGGCTAACTTTGAGCAGGGTGTAATTTCTGACCGTATCCGTACAAAGTATAACAGCCTGCTGAGCAAGTCTGTTTATGTTACTACTGCTGAAGCAAAGAACTTCTTTAATGCACAGAATGCGGTAGCTTCAGTTAAAGTATTGTATGTACCATACTTTACTATCTCTGATTCTGCAGTTAAAGTTACCGATGCACAGCTACAGGATTTCTATAACCGTAACAAAGAACTGTACAAAGTAGAAGATGGTCGTAACATTGAGTTTGTAACAGTACCGGTTGCCGCTTCTCAGGAAGATAATAAATCGTATGAGGAAGAGATGGCATCTGCGGCAAAGCAGTTTGCTACAGCTACTAACGATTCTGCCTTTGTAAATGCAAATTCAGATGTGCCATATAATGGTACTTACCTAACGCCAGGCGAGCTTCCGGAGCAATTACGTTCTGTAACACTGGAAGAAGGTAAAGTATACGGCCCATACACTACACCAGAAAACTACTCACTTTATAAAGTACTGGATGTAAAAGATGGTGGTAAGAGTGCTGCAAAAGCAAGCCACATTCTTATAAAGCCAGAAAACGATACACCTGAAGCAAAAGCTGCTGCTAAAACAAAAGCTACAGATGTATTGAACCAGATCAAAAAAGGTGCTGACTTTGCACAGATGGCTGCACAGCATGGAACAGATGGTACTGCTTCTGTTGGCGGTGATTTAGGTTGGTTCCAGTCAGGCCAGATGGTACCGGCATTCGAGAAAGCAGTATTTGGTGCTTCTTCAGCTGGTTTATTGCCTGAGCTTGTAGAAACAGATTATGGTTACCATATTGTAAAGATCACAGCTCCTAAAACAAGCCGTTCTTACAAGATCGCTGCGATTGAGCGTGCTATAGAGCCAAGCGAAACTACCCGTGATGCAGCTTATGCCGTTGCAGATGAGCTTTCTGGTACAAGCGGTAACCTGGAAGAGTTCCGTGCGAACGTAGCCAAGAATAAAGCGCTGGTGAAGCAGGAAGTAAAGGAGATTGGTAAGAACAACATTATTGCCGGTAACCTTTCTAATGCTCGTGAACTGGTACGCTGGACATATGCCAAAGACACTGAAGTTGGTGATGTATCTCCTGTTTTTGAGATTGATGACCAATTTGTGGTAGCTGTACTTACTGGCAAGCGCGAAAAAGGCTATGCTAAAGTAGAAGACATCAAAGATGAACTGACTGCAGCTGTTCGTAACGAACTGAAAGGTAAGCAGATCATTGAGAAGATACAGAAAACGAAAGGCAACGTAGACCAAATGGCTGCTGCTTATGGTCCGGATGCAATGGTTAGAACAGCCGACGATGTGACGTTTGCTGCCGGCACTATACCTGGTATCGGCCTGGAGCCTGTTGCGGTTGGTAAAACATTTGGCTTAAAGCCGGGTGGCCGTACCGCTCCTTTTGAAGGTAATGGTGGTGTAATTGTAGTAGAACTTGCTAATGTTACAAAAGCTCCGGAAGTTAAAGATCTTTCTGGTGTAAAGCAGCAGTTAGTAAATATGCGTTCTGCTAACACTGAGAGCCAAGCTTTCGAAGCTATCAAAGAGAAGGCAAACATTACAGACAACCGTGTTAGATTCTTCTAAGCCACGTTGCTGAAGTATAAGAAGAGCCACTCCCATCAGAGTGGCTCTTTTGTTTTATTGGATTACCTAAGTATAAAACTTAACTTATAACCAGCGAAGCAAGTAACTCCATATATCAAGTTCTGGCAAATTCTCGTTTTAAGTACATCTATGGCTCTATTCAAAAAAACATACTTGTTGCTGGCACTGTGCTTTATACTTGTTGCTACTATTGCGCAGGGGCAGACACAGGACCTGGAGCTGGCGCGGGAGTACTTCAGCAAAGGTGATTACCAGAAAGCAGGTGCGCTGTATGAGAAGCTAATAGAAAACAGGCGTTTGTTTTCGCTGGCATACCCTGATTACCTGAAGACCTTGCTGGCACTGCGAAACTATAAAGAAGCCGAAAAGCTGGTTAAGAGAACTATAAAGCAAAACCCGGGCAACTATAACTATGAGGTAGACTTAGGTATAGTTTACCAGGCAGCCGGCGATAAGTCAGCAGCAGAAAAGCACTTCAATAAGATCATCTCCCAGATGAACCAGGAAACCACCATAGCTGTTGCCAGTGCTTTTATACAGAATGAACAATACGATTATGCCGAAAAAGCTTACCTGCGCGGGCGTGAGCTGAGTAAAAATCCTTTAGAAAATAACAGACCTTTGATAGCGCTCTATACTTACCGCCAGAAAAACGAAGCGCTTATACCGGAAGTACTGAACCTGCTGCAGGAAAATGAATCAGAATTAGGATACGTGCAGAATATGTTGCAGAACAGCCTGCGCGACGATAAAGCCCTGGATGCACTGGAGAAAGAACTGATAATGCGGGTGCAACAGTACCCGGATAAATTATCCTATAACGAGCTACTGATATGGCTTTACGTGCAGCGGCTTGATTTTTATGGTGCTTTAATGCAGGCCCGGGCCGTGGATAAGCGTACCCGTAGCGGTGGAGCCAGAGTAATGGAGCTGGGTAACATCAGCGCCAGGAACAAAGACTATAAAAGTGCCATCGAAGCCTTTGAATATATAGTTAAGGAGTACCCGGACGGGCCTTACTACCTGGTGGCAAGGCAACGGCTGATAAATGCCCGCGAAGAACAGGTACAGAATACATTTCCGGTTGATAAGGAGAAGATACGTGCCTTGACCGCTGATTATGATGCATTACTTACAGAAGTAGGCCGTAGCGCTGCCACTGTTGAAGTATTGCAACATATGGCTAACCTGTATGCTTTTTACCTCGATGATAAAGCCAAAGCTATTGAACTGTTGCAGGAAGCTATTGCTATGCCTCGTGCCAATGCCAACCTGGTAGCAGAAAGCAAACTTACGCTGGGAGATATCTATCTGCTAAAAGGGGAGCCTTGGGAAGCAACTTTACTTTACTCGCAGGTCGAGAAATCGCATAAGGATACACCAATCGGGTATGATGCAAAGCTGCGGAATGCACGGTTAAGTTATTTTAAAGGTGATTTTGAGCTGGCACAGGCACACCTAGATATCTTAAAGTTAGCAACAAGCCGTGAAATAGCGAACGATGCCATGGACCTGAGCCTACTGATTACGGATAATACCGGTTTGGATACATCAACTACGGCTATGGAAGAATATGCAGCTATAGAGTTGCTCGTGTTCCAGAACAAACTGCAGCAGGCACTTACAAGCTTAGATGGTATGCTGAAAAAATATCCCGGCCATAGTTTAACGGATGAAATATATTTCCAGAAAGCTGGTATACAGGAGCGCATAGGCAATTTTACAGAAGCAGTGGCTAGTTTGCAGCATATTGTTGGTAATCCACAATATGATATTCTCAGCGATGATGCCCTGTTTAAGATGGCCTACATTTACGAAGAGAACCTGAAAGACACGGGTAAAGCGCAGCAACTATACAACGACCTGCTCGCCAAACACCAAGGCAGTATTTATGTTGCCGAGGCCCGTAAACGCTTCCGGAAGTTACGGGGTGATACAGTAAATTAAAGTATAGTAGAGGTTAATTGATAGTTTGCACCTTACCTTAAAAGATAAGATAAGAGCATCTTTAGACTTCGTAGCGTGCGCAGTTCCTGTAATATAATTTTATAGATACAGGTATAGAAAGAATAAGTCACGACTGCCCCAATGAAATGGTATTGCTGAAAAACAAAGAACCTATACGTCTCTATCTACCTATAAACTTAACTACCGAAAGATGGGCCTCTCTGTCATGAGGGCACCAAAGCTGGAAATGAATCGATGAGTAAGTATAGCTCCCAGGATGAAGAGTGACTGTGAAAGTATAGCTTGGGTTGAGCAAGTATAGCCTTAACTATAGGACACATAAAATCTTTCGGCTGCGCTCGGGATGACAGATAAAACTACAGATTAACTAAAGAAAATGAACAGGATAAGTATAAAGAGGAGAAAGAACCCATACATGATCAGGTCTAGGGAGTAATCTTTATACTTATTAAAAATATCTCTGAATCGTTTCACTGTTGTTGCTGTTGTACTAATACAAAATTACAGATTTTCGGGCGAAGATGGCTATAGCGCCTGCCAGGTGAAACTTAAAACCTGTTTTAATTAGTTACCTTTGCGCCTGAACTGATAGTAAGGTCAAGAGCATTATGGAGAAAAGGTGGGTATACAAGCAGCAAGTATCTGAGGAGATAACAAATAACCTGGCAGAAAGCCTGAAGGTAAGCCCTACCATTGCAGGTATACTTTGCCAGCGCGGTATCTGTACTTTCGAAGAAGCCAAAGCTTTTTTCCGTCCTTTGCTATCAGATCTGCATGACCCTTTCCTGATGAAGGACATGCACTTGGCTGTAAACCGCTTAACAGAAGCCCTTCATCGTTCCGAAAAAATATTGGTTTATGGCGATTATGACGTAGATGGTACCACCTCGGTAGCGCTTATGTATGGTTTTCTGCGTCATTACACCCACCAGATCGAGTTTTACATCCCGGACAGGTATAAAGAAGGCTATGGTGTGTCTACGGCAGGTATAGAATATGCTGCAGAAAACGGCTTCGGACTGATCATCAGCCTGGACTGTGGCATTAAGTCTGCAGATAAGGTAGCTTATGCGGCTAGCTTAGGTATAGATTTCATTATCTGCGACCACCACTTACCAGACGCAGACATACCACAGGCAGTTGCTGTACTGGATCCTAAGCAAATAGATTGCCTGTATCCTTATAAAGACTTATCAGGTTGCGGAGTTGGCTTTAAACTGTTGCAGGCGTTTTGCCTGCAAAATGGGGTAGAGCTGGAGGAGCTGTTTAACTTCTTGGACCTTGTGGTGGTAAGTATAGCTGCCGATATAGTCCCGATAACAGGTGAGAACAGGATATTAGCTTACTATGGGTTGCGCCTGCTAAATGGTCCGCGACCCATGCGCCCGGGCCTGGATGCTTTGAAAGAGTTAGCAGGTATAACCGGTGAAATGGATATTACGAGCATTGTATTTGGTTTTTCGCCACGAATAAATGCAGCCGGTCGTATGGGCGATGCTAAGAATTCTGTCAGAATGCTTTTAGCTCAGACCAAGGATGAAGCCTTCAGGATGGCTGACATCATAAACGAATCAAATAAAGAGCGCCGCAGCAAGGACAGCAACATTACCAAAGAAGCACTGCAGATGATCGAAGAAGATGATTTTCTTCGCAATGCAAACTCTACGGTATTGTTTAAAGAAAGCTGGCATAAAGGGGTAATAGGTATAGTTGCCTCCCGCTGCATCGAAAAATACTACAGACCAACAATTATACTTACCGAATCTAATGGCAAGGCTTCGGGCTCAGCACGTTCAGTGCACGGCTTTAATGTACACAGCGCCATAGAAAGCTGTTCAGACTTATTAGATCAGTATGGTGGCCATATGTATGCTGCCGGCTTAACATTACCTGTAGAGAATATACCAGCCTTTAGAGAACGTTTTGAACAGTTTGTAGCCAATGCCATTACCGAAGAGCAAAAGCAGCCACAGATAGAAATAGATGCCAGAATTAACTTTGGGCAGATAACACGAAACTTCTTTGGCATTATAAAGCAGATGGAGCCTTTTGGCCCGGGCAATATGCGTCCTGTGTTTGTTTCTGAATGTGTGTATGATACCGGAAATCTGCGTGTAGTAGGCGATACACACCTGAAACTGCGCCTTACCCAAGATGGCTATACTGCATTTGATGCCATTGCCTTCGGTTTTGGAGACTATTATGCCCATATCTCCAAAGGTATTCCGTTTGATGTATGTTATACAATAGAAGAGAACAACTACAGAGGCAACATCACCACACAGCTCCAGGTAAAAGACATCCGCTTTAAATAAAAAAGCAGCCTATACTTGCTGTAAGGGCTGCTCTCTTAATATTATACTTGCTATACTTTACGGCTGAGGGTACTTATGTTTTAACTGCTGCAGCGGGCTGATCTGTTCGGTTGCCGTTGCATATTCCGGTATGCAGAGCTCTGACAGTTTATCCATATTGCCAGCAAAGAAGTTAATATCCACTGCTGAGTTTATACCTGAAACAGAGCCACTATCAGTATATTGCCAGAACATCCAGCTATCTGTATGATGTACCTCTGGTTTAACTGGGCTATAACGCGCAATCCAGAAATGATAATCTGAAAAGTGTCCTTGCAACCAGCGGCGGTAATAGTTCTGGCTTGTATAGATAATCGGTTTTACACCATAATGCTTTGTAACAGCTTCCAGCCACGTTTTTATACTTGTGCGCAGTTGCTCTCCGGTCATTCTTGGGTCAGAAATTTCTACATCCAACACGGGAGGCAGGTCACCGGGTGCTAACGTAACAGTACTGGTAAACAACGTAATCTGATCCTGAACCGGAGCTTCAGGCTTAAAGAAATGGTAAGCACCACGCTTAATTCCATGACGCTTTGTTTCTTCCCAGTTACGGGCAAAGAAAGGATCTAATCTGAAATCGCCCTGGGTAGCTTTAACGAAGGCAAACGTAACACCAGATTCTTTCACCTGCATCCAGTCTACCTCTTTCTGCCACCTCGATACATCAATACCCTTAAGTGTAGCGTTGTTGTTATTCTTGGTCTCGCCACTGTTTTCAATGGATGCAGAGACTGTATTTTCTGCAATAGCTGTATTGTAACCCGTTATAGAAGAGTACCATAACAGGCTAGTAAGTGCAGCGTGTTTACTAAAAGATAGGAGTAAAGAAAGCATCATAAAAGGGTATTTGGCTAAAAGTATTTTAATTTATACAACTATCTCCTGACATACAAGCTGATGCAGTAACTTTTATACAGATTGTTAATAAAGTCAAATTGTATAAAAGCAGGAGTTCGGCTTACCAACACCATAACTATAACGAAAAGTTGCAACCTTGCAGTATGATGTCATAATTCCGTAACTTAGCCAAATGATACTCAGAGCTGAACACTTGTTTAAAAAGTATAAATCGCGCAACGTTGTAAACGACGTAAGTGTGGAAGTGAACCAGGGTGAGATTGTAGGATTACTGGGCCCAAATGGTGCCGGTAAAACAACATCTTTTTATATGATTGTGGGCCTGGTTAAGCCAAATGCTGGCAAAATTTACTTGGATACCGAAGATATTACAGCTTTGCCGATGTACCAGCGCGCGAAGCGGGGTGTTGGCTACCTGGCACAGGAGGCATCTGTTTTCCGTCAGCTTACAGTAGAAGAAAATATTATGGCTGTGCTGGAAATGACAAACAAGACAAAGGAAGAGCAGCACCAGAAAGTAGAAGAGCTACTGGAAGAATTTTCGCTGACGCATGTGCGCAAAAATAAAGGTATAGTGCTTTCCGGGGGGGAACGCCGCCGTACCGAAATTGCGCGTGCCTTGGCCGTTGATCCTAAATTTGTACTACTGGATGAGCCTTTCGCTGGAGTAGATCCAATTGCTGTGGAAGAAATTCAAAGTATAGTTGCCAAGCTCAAGAGCAAAAACATTGGCATCCTTATAACTGACCACAACGTAAACGAGACCCTCTCTATCACAGACCGCGCTTACTTACTATTTGAAGGTAAAATTCTAAAGTCTGGTACAGCCGAAGAACTAGCCGCAGACGAACAGGTACGCCGCGTATACCTCGGCAAGCACTTTGAACTGAAACGGAAAGTCTGATCAGTTAACAATTAGCAGTAATCAGTTACCAGATAATAAAACCTTTGCCTGTTAGTTCCGATATGTGTAGTTCATTAGATCGGAGGAATGAACGGCAATAATTTGTATAATAAGTGTTACGCTTTTGCAATTAGGATCATAAGGGCGTAGCAGCACCTTACTTCTGAGAAGAGAGAATTTATTCTTTCAAAGCAGTTACTGCGTAGCGGGACATCAATAGGAGCTAACGTAGCAGAAGCAAACGGTGGAATCTCTACAGCAGACTTTTCCTCTAAAATTTCCTTGGCTTACAAAGAGAGTTTAGAAACAAAATATTGGCTAAATTTACTTAGAGACACAGGTTATTTAGATAACCCAGTTGCTGAAAGTATAATTAAGAATGCTGATGAGCTGAGTAGAATAATGTTTTCAATTCTAAAGTCTACAAGAATAAATCCAAACAGTGGAGGTTTATAAAACTGATCACTGTTTATTGTTAACTGATAACTGAAATTTGTGGAAATAATTAACTCAATTGTGACGTGGGTAATGAAGAAGCGGATCCATGATATAGATCTGTTCCGGAAATACCCGCATGAGGTGCAGAACGAGCTTTTTCAGAACCTGATCAATACCGCAAAAGGTACGGAATGGGGCAAGAAGTATGGCTACGGCGATGGAATTTCTGTACGGGAGTTTCAGGAGCGGGTGCCGGTTTGTACTTACGAAGAGCTGTACCCATACATTGAGCGTGTTATTAAAGGGGAGCAAAACCTGCTTTGGCCAACTAAGATCGAGTGGTTTGCCAAATCATCAGGTACAACCAATGCCCGAAGCAAGTATATTCCTGTAAGCCCTGAGTCGTTGGAAGATTGCCATTACAAGGGTGGAAAGGATATGCTTTCTATTTATGTTAATCTATACCCGGAGACGAAGCTTTTTACCGGTAAAGGCCTTTCGATAGGGGGCAGCCACCGGCCAAGCGAACTTAACTCGAAAGTTTCGTGTGGTGACGTATCAGCGGTAATTATGCAGAACCTGCCTATCTGGGCAGAAGCCATGCGTACACCGCCCTTAAAAGTTGCCCTGATGGACAAGTGGGAGGAGAAGATCGAGAAGATGGTAGAGCTGACCGTGCAGGAAAACGTGACAAGCATGAGCGGCGTACCAACCTGGACCTACGTACTACTAAAGCGCATACTGGAAGTAACCGGTAAGAGCAACATTTTAGAAGTATGGCCAAACCTGGAGCTGTTTACGCACGGTGCAGTAGCTTTTGGGCCATACCGTCAGCTGTTTAAAGAGTTGATCCCTTCTGATAAAATGAATTACTTGGAAGTATACAATGCTTCTGAAGGCTTTTTCGGGATACAGGACCAGGCAGGAACCGAAGACGAAATGCTGCTGATGCTGGACTATGGTGTATTCTATGAGTTTATACCTATGGACCAGTTTGAAGAAGAGAATCCCAAGACACTAACTTTAGATCAGGTAGAATTAGGAAAGAATTACGCTTTGGTTATCTCTACAAATGCTGGTTTGTGGCGCTATAAAATCGGAGATACTGTACGTTTTACAAACCTTAGCCCGTACCGCATTAAGATATCAGGCCGTACCAAGCACTTTATAAATGCCTTCGGCGAGGAAGTTATAGTTGAGAATGCTGAAGCTGCCATTACCAAAGCTTGCGATGTAACAGGAGCCGTTATCACCAATTTTACTGCTGCACCAATTTATATGGAAAGTGGCAAACGAGGCGGGCACGAGTGGTTGATAGAATTTGAAAAATTACCAGATAACCTTAAACAATTCTCATACGTATTGGACGATACACTGCGCGAAGTTAACTCCGATTATGATGCCAAACGGCAGAATAACATTGCCTTACAGGAGCCTATCGTGCATGCTGCACCACAAGGTACATTTATAAACTGGCTTCGCGAAAAAGGTAAGCTGGGCGGGCAAAACAAAATACCTCGCCTAAGCAATTCGCGCGAGTACCTGGAAGAAATAATGCTGGTAAATAATCTTAAACCTGAGAGTTGACCACTTTAACGCCTAAAACAGAAGAGCAGGATGAGTTTAGCAAACTTTTTAACAGACTTAAATGAATCGTTTAAGAAAAAAGAAGCAGAAAAACGAAGCCGGGAAGAAGCTCTTAGGCGTGAAGAAAAACAGAAGAAAGACTTTCTGAGAGAGTTTAATGAGATCTATGCTCAAAGCGTAGTCAGGAAGATAAAGAAGGTCGAAAAAAACCTTAAAAAAGAGTTTAAGATAAAGTATAAAGATCCGCCTGAACACTTTAGCCGTGAAGTTGTAGAAGGCAACATTACTTTTTACCCCAAATTTAACTCTGGTGTATACGAAGCTAAGATCGTGGTGCAGGGACAGTACAAGGCCCGCGAATTAACTATAACCGGAAGTGCAGTATACAGATTAAACGCTCATCACAAAGGCACCAACATAGTGTATAAAGATGCCATTGAACGGTTTGATCCTTCGCAAATAGAAAATTACTTAACACAGGTGCTGCGGCATTATTTTATAGAAGGGTAAAAGAACAGCATTCATAAAATTAAAGGCTATACTTAGACGGGTACAACCAGTTAAGTATAGCCTTTCTTATAAGAAAGGTCATACCTATAAATATGACCTTATTTAGCAATTCTTAGTTTCTGATCAAGAACACAGCAACTTGCCTATTCCAGGAAGCTGCTTAAAATGCTGCCTTCTTTTCTGGCGTTTTCACCTTGTGGCATCAGTGCCTGTATCAGTTTCTTCACCGGCATAGACTGTATCCAAACACGGCCTGTACCACGCAGGGTAGCTAAAAACAAGCCTTCTCCACCAAATATCATCGACTTTAAACCGCCAGCACGCTGCACACTAAAGTCTATACCTTCTTCAAATGCCACCACACAACCTGTATCTACCCGTAGTGTCTCGTTATTTAGCTGTTTCTCTACTACAGTACCGCCTGCATGTATAAAGGCCATACCATCGCCCTGCATACGCTGAAGTATAAATCCTTCGCCACCAAAAAAGCCTGCTCCCAGGCGCTGATTAAAGTGTATGCTAAGCTTTGTACCTAAGGCAGCCGCCAGGAAAGCATCTTTCTGCGTAATAAGGGTGCTGTTGCGGATTGTTCTTAAATCAATAGGAAGTATAGTGCCTGGATATGGAGCCGAAAATGCTACATGGCTTTTGCCGTGGCCCATGTGCGTAAAGTGCGTCATAAACAACGATTCGCCGGTTATCATACGTGTGCCTGCTGATACAAGCTTGCCTAAAAAGCCCTGGCTTGGGTTAGAACCGTCGCCCATTTTTGTTTGGAACTCTACGCCTTCTTCCATGTAAACCATAGCGCCGGCTTCGGCTATTACTGTTTCCTGTGGGTCCAGCTCTATCTCCAGCACCTGTATGTCGTTGCCATAGATCTTGTAGTCAATTTCGTGGGAGTTTCTCATAGTATTACTTCAGATTTGTTGGTTATAGTAGCAATATAAGAAAATAGCACAAATTGATGGGCAACTACAGTTTATACTTCCTGCCATACTTAGTAAAAGAAGTATAAACTATAGTTAATCTTCTTCGTCGTCTTCGTCTTTTAGTTTAGGCTTTACAGGCAGGTCATCTTCCTCATCCGATACGGAGCTGGTGCCGCGTACAAAATCCTCTTCTGTTTCTTCTACCTCTTCGCCTTCCTCAATGTGGTACTCTTCTTCCTCTTCGCGCTTAGCTTTCTCGGCTGCGTCTCGCTTCATCAGTTTCTTATCATCCACGTTCTTGTTCAGGAACTCATTTATCTTATCAATACTATAGTTTGAGATGATCTCACCGTGCTCGTTTACCTTTATTTCGAAGCCTTCCAGGTCTTTATGCACCTTCGATTTCTTTTTACTTTTATCGGGTTTTTTATTTCTGGCCATGATATTTATCTTTTAAACTCTAAGTTGTATAAGTATAAAAAGGTAAATAGTTGCGGATGATGCGTGTGGGGCTATAGTTTGAGGCAATAAAAAAGGCTGACCCGATAAAGGATCAGCCTTACTTTATTCTGTACTTGCTTACTCGGCAGTAGTGTATTGGCTAAGTTTTGCAATGGCGGTTTCGATGCGATTTATCGTTTCTTCACGGCCAATTATTTCGATGATCTGCATCAGGTCAGGACCAGCTTCGGCACCAGTTACAGCAAGGCGTAGCGCCTGCATTACCTGCCCGATCTTCATGCCATGGCGCTCTAGTATAGTGGTAAGCAGTTCCTTTACTGTATCAGCATTGAAATCAGCTAATGAAGGAAGCTCATTTTTAAAGTCTTCGAACACCGCCACTGACTGTGCATTCCACTTCTTGGAAGCTACTTTCTCGCTATACTCTTCAGGAGCTACAAAGAAATATGCTGCTTCTTTCCAGAAATCCTGTGGGAAGCTTACACGCTCTTTCATCAGTCCGGCTACTTTTTCAGCCTTCTCCGGAGTGCACGAAATGTTATGCTCTTCAAGGGCTTTTAATAAGAAACCAGCAAGTTCTGCATCTGGCTTGGCACGCAGGTACTGCTCGTTAAACCAACGGGCCTTCTGAATATCGAAGCGTGTACCTGATTTACCGATACGCTCTACTGTAAATTCGTTTGCCAGTTCTTCCATCGAGAAGATTTCCTGCTGCGTGCCCGGGTTCCAGCCAAGGAAAGCCAGGAAGTTAACGAAAGCATCCGGTAAATAACCAGCCTCGCGGTAACCAGAAGAAATCTCACCTGTAAACGGATCCTGCCAACGCAGCGGGAATACAGGGAAGCCCAGCTTATCGCCATCACGCTTGCTTAGCTTTCCATTTCCATCCGGCTTTAAGAGCAGTGGTAAGTGAGCAAACTCAGGCATGGTATCTTCCCAACCCAGGTAGCGGTACAGCAACACGTGCAGCGGCGCAGATGGCAACCACTCTTCCCCACGAATTACGTGTGTGATCTTCATCAGGTGGTCGTCGACAATGTTAGCCAGGTGGTACGTAGGCATACCATCTGATTTCATCAGAACTTTATCATCGATAGAAGAAGAATGTACCATTACCCAACCACGGATAAGGTCTTTCAAGCGAATCTCTTCTTTGCGCGGTACTTTTAAACGAATTACATAAGGCGCGCCAGATTCCAGAAGCTTTTTAACTTCGTCTTCGGGCATGGTAAGGGAGTTACGCATGGTAGCACGCGTAATGGCATTGTACTGGGGCGTAGCTACTTTGGCAGCTTTCAGGCGCTCGCGCATTGCCTCCAGCTCTTCGGCAGTATCAAATGCATAGTAAGCATGGCCATCGTTTACCAGTTGCAGGGCATACTGCATGTACATCGGCTTGCGCTCCGACTGGCGGTATGGTGCATAAGGGCCACCGTTCCATGGGCTTTCATCCAGTTCTATGCCGCACCACTCCAGCGACTCACGGATATAGTCTTCAGCACCCGGAACAAAACGATTCTGGTCTGTATCCTCGATGCGCAATATCATTTTACCGCCTGTTTTGCGGGCCAGCAGGTAATTGTAAAGGGCCGTGCGAACACCGCCTATATGAAGTGGCCCGGTAGGGCTTGGTGCAAAGCGTACTCTTACTTCTCTTTCCATGTATGGTCGTCTTCTTGTAATCTTCTAATTCGGGCGCAATTTACAAAATAAAGTATGTAAACGTAAGTATAACCGGCACCTTCATTTGATGTTATACTTTATACGTGGGGTGGCAAGTATAAACAATATCAGGTATTTGCGTATCAGGTTCGTATACAGCTTAAAAGGCAGCCCGGATGGTACGTACGCGACTTAACATGATTTGGTGCCTGCTACAGGAAACCTGGTTGGAGTTCCTGGATAATAATTCATTTCAGAAAGGTGCCGCGCTGGCTTACTACACCATTTTTGCGTTGCCACCCATGCTTATCATCATCATCAGTGCCAGCAGTTATTTTCTGGAAGAGCAGGCCGTTTCGGGGGAGATATACTTTAGAATTAAAGAGCTGATAGGTTCGGAAGGAGCCTATGCCGTGCAGAAGATGGTGGAAAATGTAAACGCCTTTGCCAATTTAAACCTGGCAGCCATAATTGGTGGCGGCGCATTGTTTATTGCAGCCACAGGCTTGTTTGTGTCGTTGCAGGATTCGCTGAACGAGATATGGTATGTGAAGCCCAAGCCCAAGCGCGGCTACCTCAAACTGGTACTCGACCGTTTCTTGTCTTTCGGAATGATTCTGGCGATTGCTATTTTACTTTTGCTGTCGTTGCTGGCCAATACGGTGCTGGTTATAGTTGGTGATTTTCTGACTGCTCGTTTATCGGGGTGGGTAGTATACATTCTGCACCTGGCTAACCTGATGTCGAGCTTGGTAATGATGACCTTTTTGTTTGCCTGCATCTATAAGTTCTTGCCGGATGCCAAGATTAAGTGGCGGGATGTATGGGTTGGGGCAGTAGTAACCGCTATACTGTTCTCCTTGTTCAGGGGTTTGATCGGGTTTTACTTGGGTAAGAATGATGTGGCATCTGTTTACGGGGCAGCAGGCTCTGTAGTACTTATACTTACGTGGGTGTTCTTTACATCCCAGATCATCTTCTTTGGAGCAGTTTTCACATTTGTTTACTCTCGTAAGTATGGCCATAATATTTACCCGGCTACTTATGCCGTCCGGGTCATTCGCCAGGAAATAGAAGTTGGCAACTCAGCTGTGAACGCAGAACCGGGTAAACATGCCCAGGAAGTATATGGGGAAGAAGAAGTTATAACTACCCAGCCGGATGAGGGTGAATTAGAACAGGGAGCGAATATTTAAGTTTAGGAGTTAGCGAGTTAAAGAAGGATGAAAGGACAAAAGACTCAGCAGTTTAACTCCTTTGTCTTTTATCCTTCATCAAGATATCTTTGAAGAGCTCTATTTAACCGCAATACACGAAATCTCTACGTTCACATCTTTTGGTAAACGACTCACTTCTACAGTTTCGCGGGCTGGAGGGTTGCTGGTAAAGTAGCTGCCGTACGTTTCGTTTATCTTACCAAAGTTGTTTAGGTCTTTCACAAAAATGCTGCACTTTACCACGTTACTGAAATCCATACCAGCTTCTGAAAGTATAAACTGCAGGTTTTTCATAACCATGTGCGTTTCTTCTTCTATGCTGCTGTTTACCAGTTCGCCGGTTTGCTGGTTCAACGGAATCTGACCCGAAACATAAAGTACGCCGTTAGCCATAGTTGCCTGGCTATAAGGCCCGATAGGAGCCGGCGCGTTCTGTGAGTTAACAATGGTATGTGCCATTCTGAATTAGTTTAAATGTTTATCTTTACCATCAAAAGTACAGAAATATGCACATACTTGTTTTGGCTGGCCCAGAAATGGCCAATGAGTTCAGACAAAAATTTCAGGAAGATGATAATGGCATCCGCTATACTTTCCTGCAAAGCCATAATATAATTGATGCGCAACTGGAGCCTTCTGATGTAGTGTTTGATTTTCTGCTGCACGAGCAACCTGAGCGGTTAAGTATGTATGCTCCCAGCCAAGTTGTTTTCTGCAATGCGGCAACTATACAATTGGCTGCACTTGTAAAAGCTTCCGGCGTCGAAAGACCATGTACTTTGATAGGGTTTAATGGACTGCCTTCTCTTTTCAATAGACCTGTGCTGGAGGTAAGTCTACTGCATAAAGGATGTGAGTCTCGCCTTATAGAAGTTTGCAACGAGTTAGAAACAGATTTCCTGATCGTGGATGATCGTGTGGGTTTGGTTACTCCTCGTATACTTTGCATGATCATTAATGAGGCTTGTTATACCTTGCAGGAACAAACAGCAGGTATAGAAGATATTGATCTGGGAATGAAGCTAGGTACAAATTATCCTAAAGGCCCTTTTGAGTGGGCAAACCAGATAGGTATAGCTAACGTGTATAATGTGCTGCAGGCAGTTTATGAAGATACCAAAGAGGAGCGTTATAAAATATGCCCGCTGCTCAAGACGAAGTATCTGAAAGGGGAAATGTTTGAAGTATAAAGTATAGCAGCAATTATAAAGTATAAGCAATAAAAAAGGAGACCTGATTGAGTCTCCTTTTCTGTTTTATAGTTAGTAGCAATTACTCTACAGTTACTGATTTTGCCAGGTTACGTGGCTGGTCTACGTTGCAACCACGCATTACTGCAATATGGTAAGACAACAACTGCAGCGGAACTACAGAAAGCAATGGCATCAGGTGCTCGCTTGTTTCCGGAATTTCGATAACATGGTCTGCCATAGCAGGTATAGTTGTATCGCCTTCAGTTACGATAGCAATTACTTTACCTTTACGAGCTTTCACTTCCTGCACGTTCGATACAATCTTCTCATAAGAGCTGTCTTTCGTTGCAATAACAACTACAGGCATCTGCTCATCAATCAAAGCAATCGGGCCGTGCTTCATTTCGGCAGCTGGGTAACCTTCAGCGTGTATGTAAGAAATCTCCTTCAGCTTAAGCGCGCCTTCCAGGGCAACCGGGAAGTTATAGCCACGACCTAAGTATAAGAAGTTGGTCGCATCCTTATAAATTTCAGAGATTTCCTCGATCTGCTTATCCAGTTTAAGCGTCTGCTCTACTTTCGCAGGTATCTGCTCCAGTTCAGCAATCAGTTGGTGCAGTTTTGTGGTTTCTATAGTTCCGCGCTTGCTGCCGATGATCATAGCAATAAGGGTAAGAACTGTAACCTGCGCTGTAAACGCTTTTGTAGAGGCAACACCAATCTCAGGGCCTGCGTGTGTATAAGCACCTGCATCAGTAGCACGTGCAATAGATGAGCCTACCACGTTACAGATACCGAAAATAGTAGCACCTTTAGATTTGGCCAGTTCAATCGCTGCCAGCGTATCGGCTGTTTCACCAGACTGTGATATGGCAATTACAATGTCATTCTCACTAACGATCGGGTTACGGTAACGGAACTCTGAAGCGTATTCAACTTCAACAGGTATGCGTGCCAGGTCCTCTATCAGGTATTCAGCTACCAGACCTGCATGCCACGAGGTACCGCAGGCAACTATAAGTATACGGTTAGCATTTGCGAACTTATTCTCATACTCACGGATACCGCCCATCATCAGGTGGTTCCTCTCTGCGATCATACGGCCACGCATGCTGTCAAGAATTGAACGAGGCTGCTCAAAAATCTCTTTCAGCATAAAGTGTTCGTAGCCACCTTTTTCAATAGACTCCAGGGCTAGTTCCAGGCGCTGAATATAAGGTGTCTGTTGCACATCTTCTTTTGTGCGGATATCTAACTGGCCATCTTTGACAACAGCAATTTCATAATCATTCAGGTAGATTACATCGTTGGTATACTCGATGATCGGAGTAGCATCAGAAGCAAAGAAGTATTCACCTTCACCAACACCAACTACCAACGGACTACCTTTACGAGCAGCTACAATATGATTCGGGTCATCTTTAGACAATACAACTATAGCATAAGCACCTACTACTTCGTGTAGTGCCAAACGCACAGCTTCAACTAAAGAGCAACCAGTAGTGGTACGAATGTCTTCAATTAAATTAATGAAAACTTCAGAGTCGGTATCTGATTGGAAAGTATGGCCTTTTTCTAATAACAGTGTCTTAAGAGCTGCATAGTTCTCAATAATACCATTATGAATGATCGCAATTTTACCTGATGTAGAATAGTGTGGGTGGGCATTTACATCGTTCGGTTCGCCGTGGGTAGCCCAGCGGGTGTGGCCCATCCCGATGGTACCATGTACATTTTTATCGGCTATAAAGGCTTCAAGCTCACTAACCTTACCCTTCTTTTTGTAAACATTAAGGCTGCCGTTCATCAGTGCTATACCTGCACTGTCGTATCCTCTGTACTCCAGGCGCTTAAGGCCTTTAATAATAATTGGGCAAGCTTCTCTGTGCCCTACGTATGCTACAATTCCGCACATAAGTCTGTTGTGTAAAAACTATAATAGGTACCCGCAAAGGTACCTATTAAAAATATTATAATAATAGAATCTAGTCTACTTTTGTAAAGTATACGCGTAGCTTCACGCCTTTCTCAACAGTGTTGCTAAGTATAGCTCTGTAAGGAATAATTTCTTTTGATATTGCTACCGTTCCAGAACCTGCATTTGTAAACTTAGCTGGTGCAATCAACAAGCCATCGTTTGGTTTTTTACCAAGTAAGATAGCCTGTACATAGCTGGTTATATTTACTGTATACTGTTTTTTATCTGCATCAAAAAGGAGCTGAGCAGGATACCTGGTGCTATTCAGTGCATACGCTGCATCAAATGGAACAACCCGTGTCTCACCATTGCTATTCTTCAAAATGCGATTACTGCTATTTGTTTCATACAGAGCCAGGGCTTTCGGTGCAGCTAACTTTGTATCTGATGCTGTTTTGATAGGTATAACCAGTTCTGCTCTGTTAATAACAATATTGCCATGCTTTTCCTTAAGCTTAGCAAGGTGAGGTATAGTTAGCTTCGTTAAAAGCTGAGTACCGGACTGAATGTAACTTTCATCACCAGTTTCTGAAGATTCAAGTAAAACGTTTTTACCTAATCCTTCTAAAGCTGTTCCACTACGATCAGCTGTTATATTAGAGAAATCTCTCGTAGTAGCGCTGCCAAAGAAAAATGTATGTGATTTACGAACCGAATCAGCCCCTGTTCCACTTCCATTTCTGAAGTATAAAGTGAGCTTTGAATTATTAGAACCAAGGTTCAGGCCTAAAAGGAATTTAGGGTCGCCTGTTGGTACAAACGCAAAGCCTTTTAAAAACTGTGCAAAATTTGCCTGATTTTTAAGATTTGTAGTGCCAGATTGGTTTAGCAGATTTTGAGCAAACTCTTGATCAAGTACTATTGATGGACGTGAATAATGCTCACCAATAATCTTACCTGTTGTATCCTTTACCTCTACGATCTCAGGTTTAAAAGTAACGCTACCTAATACTTTAGGATCATAAGCAAGCGATGAGTTTGTAAAGTAAGATGCCTTCTCTTGGAAAGACTCAGTAAGTTCATGCACTTCAAATGTTATAGGTTCACCAATATCACCATAAAAAGTAGAGTCATAATCCAGCGTAAGCACAAGCTTGTCTAATAGCCTGGGCTTATTCTTATCTCCAAAAACAACGTCTGTACCACTTAAAGCCACTTCAGTAAAAGTTGTTCCCTTTACATTACCTAATACAGCATCCCAATACCCGCCAAGTATAGCTCTATCCTGGTTAAAGGCAAGTATAGAATCGGGCTGAGAAACAGTGCCTGTATTTATAGTTAATGTATCAGTATAAGTAGTTCCGGCAAGATTTTCATCTTGTAGGTCTATACCAATATCAGATGGGTCTTCGCAGGAAGCAAGTGTAGCAAGGGAAAAGAAGAATAGGGCAAATCTTCTAACGGCTGAGTTCATTATACAGGTTATAGTATGAATCTAAAAGAGTATCGTCGGCGCTAACTGTGCTGATGTTCTTCGCAGTAAAATCGCTGAACAAGGCATTGATATTCTCGCTAAAATCTTCGTTTGTTTTAATTACTGAATCAGCATACTCCATACCTATTTTCAGGAAGCTGTCAATGTCGGCAGACTTCAGGTGGTCCAGCATGCTGTCATCAATATCCAGCATCTTTACTTTTTCTGCCAAGTCGCCTGCAAACTTATGTGTATAGTTGTGGTTATATACCGTAAACATCGACTTAGAATCTTTAAAAATCGGATCTTTTTTATAGGTTGTTTTCAGGTACATTGGTATCAAGCCGGTCATCCAGTCGTTGCAGTGTACAATGTCTGGTTGCCAGCCTAATTTTTTCACCGTTTCAAGCACACCCTTACAGAAGAAGATGGCACGCTCGTCGTTATCCTGGTGAAAGTTATTGTTCTTGTCAACGAAAACGGACTTTCTGTGGAAATAGTCTTCGTTGTCGATAAAATATACCTGTAATTTAGCATTCGGAATAGAAGCCACCTTAATAACCAGTGGTTTTTCATCATCGCCAACAGCGATGTTTATACCTGACAGGCGAACAACCTCATGTAAACGGTTCTTGCGTTCGTTAATTATACCGAACCTTGGTACAAATATGCGGATCTCCATACCTCTTTCCTGCATGGCCTGTGGTAGCGTGTTCAGAAACTCTGCTACTTTTGTGGTCTGAAGGAAGGGAAGAATCTCGGTGGCGGCGTACAGGATTCGCAATTTTGACATGAGTTTGTAATTAAAAATTAATAAGCAACAGTATTGGGACGTGCAAAATTAGTATTTTTTATTCTAATTTTCAATTTTATCTGCTGTGACTTACTTTTGCCGGCTTTTATAGTTTTAAACTGAAACACAACATATGCAAGTAATTACGCAGGTAAACACACTTCGGGAAACAATGCAGGCACTACGTTGCAGTGGCAAGAGCATAGGCTTTGTGCCAACTATGGGCGCCCTGCACGAAGGACACCTGCAACTGCTGCGCGCATCTGTAAAAGATAATGACATTACTGTTTGCAGCATTTTTGTAAATCCGACACAGTTTAACAATGCCGAGGACTTTAAACTATACCCACGCACACTGGAGGAAGACATAGTACAGCTGCAAACAACTGGCTGCGATTATCTTTTTGCACCAACTCCCGATGATGTATATCCACAACACACTATGTTACAGTTTAGTTTCGGAAAGCTGGAGCAGGTAATGGAAGGGGAGCACCGGCCGGGGCATTTTAACGGAGTGGCAACGATAGTGGGCAAATTATTCCATATGGTGCAGCCGCATAAAGCTTATTTCGGGCAGAAAGATTTACAGCAGGTAGCTATAGTTCGCCAGCTTATATTTGGGTTAGGTTTTAACGTGGAACTGGTGTGTCATCCTACTGTGCGTGAGGCTAATGGGCTGGCTATGTCCTCGCGGAACAAAAGGTTAAATAAAGAACAGCTTGTTACAGCAGTTAGTTTGTACGAGGCGCTCCAGTTAGCCAAGTCTCAGCTAAAGTATAAATCTCAGGAAAGTATAAAAGAAGCCGTAGCAGACTATCTGCGCCAGAAGCCGGAAGTAACCCTGGAGTATTTCGAAATAGCTAACCCGCTTACGCTGCAGCCCATAGAAAGTATAGCCGATGCCCGGGAGGTAGCTTTATGCATCGCTGCCCATGTTGGCCCGGTACGCCTGATCGATAACTTGGTAGTGAATCTTAGCGAAGTATAAATTGTTTGAACAAGAGCAGTATATAGCGGGTTTATACTTTCATAGTTTATCTGCCACATATTGCCTAACTTTGCGCTTTATTTAGTTACAAACCATGTATATTGAGGTTTTAAAATCTAAGATCCACCGCTGTAGGGTAACACAGGCCGAGCTCCATTATGTTGGTAGTATCACAATTGATGAAGACCTGATGGATGCTGCTAATGTGGTGGAGAATGAAAAAGTTACTATTGTAAACATCAATAACGGCGAGCGTTTTGAAACCTATGTAATTAAGGGCGAACGCGGAACCGGAACTGTTTGTTTAAATGGCCCGGCTGCACGCAAAGTACAGGTAGGCGATATTGTGATTGTAATCTCTTACTGCAGCATCCCGTTCGCGGATGCGAAAGCACACAAGCCAACATTGGTTTTCCCGGATCAGCATAACCGCCTGGTATAACGCCTCTGCATGAAAAAGCTGCTCTCTTTTCTCAAGTATACGCTACTGCTTGGTGTCTCTGCATTCCTGATGTGGTACGCTTTAAAGGAGCTTGATTTTGAGAAATTGTGGGCAGAACTGCAAAACGCGGACTATGGTTGGGTAGCGCTCTCGTTAGTTATGGGAGTTGTGGCCTATCTTAGCCGGGCCTATCGCTGGCAGATGCAGATAAAACCAACCGGTTACCAACCATCCCTGCACAATACTTATAATGCCATGATGGTGGGTTACATTGCCAACCTGGTGCTGCCACGCATGGGGGAAGTAGTGCGTTGCAGTATGTTGCGCCGCTCTGATGGGTTACCGGTAAACAAAGGGTTTGGTACCGTAATAGCCGAACGGTTCGTAGATATGCTCATGCTGTTGATTGCTCTGAGCTTAACCTTACTAATAGAATTCAGGCAGATCAAAGACTTCTTTTGGGAGCTGCTTTCCAGCAAGTATAGCAACTTAGAGCAAACTGTAAACCAATTGTACTGGCTGGCTGTAATTATGCTAGGGCTAAGTATAGTTCTGTTTGTAGTTGCCTACCGCTACCTGAATAAACTACGGGAGAATGTTTACTTCCAAAAGGGAGAGCAGTTTATGAGGGGCATGTTGCAAGGCGTGCTCAGTATAACCAAACTCGATAACCAGGCTGCATTCTGGGGGCATACAGTTTTTGTATGGCTGATGTACTATGGCTCGAGCTTAGTCGTTTTTTATGCGTTGCCTGGTACGAGTCATCTGAGTTATGGAGCTGCTCTTTCTGTGTTAGTAGTTGGTAGTCTAGGTATGGCTGCCCCGGTGCAGGGTGGGGTAGGTGTATATCATTTACTGGTACAGGCTACGTTGTTACTTTACGGTGTACCTAAAGAAGCTGGCATGGCTTACGCGCTGCTGGCACATACTTCTCAAACGCTTTTGGTAGTTATAATGGGAGTGCTTAGTTTTATAGCAGGTATGTTGCGGAAGCCGTCGGCAGAAGCAGTGCTTCCTGAAACTAAAGCAATGGCAAACCATGAATTCAACCGATAAGATTTTTTCTCTTCCACAACTTCTTGATCAAGTACAGGCATGGCGCAGCCAGGGGCAGAAGATCGTTTTTACAAACGGCTGCTTTGATCTGCTGCATCTGGGCCATGTAGATTACCTGGAAAAAGCACGACAACTTGGCGACAAATTAGTACTTGGCCTTAATGCAGACCGATCAATTAGCAGTATAAAAGGCCCAAACCGCCCGTTACAGGACGAAATGTCACGCGCGAGGGTAATGGCATCGCTTTTGTTTGTGGATGCAGTAGTGCTCTTTGATAGTGATACTCCTTTAGAACTTATTAAAGCTGTTAAGCCGGATATTCTGGTGAAAGGGGATGACTATAGTATAGAGCAGATTGTAGGGCATGACGTGGTGCAACAGGCTGGAGGCGAAGTGAAAACAGTTCCGCTTGTTACTGGTTATTCCACTACAAACATCGTAAAGAAGATAGAAAACCAATTAAACGAAAATAGATAACCATGATCTGGATAATAATGATTTCCATTATGCTTGCAAGCTGGCTTGTAAGCTGGAGATTAAAAAGCAAGTTTAAGCAATACTCTCAGACACCACTAAGCTCTGGTATGAGTGGCCGCGAAGTGGCAGAACAAATGCTGGCTGATAACGGCATTACTGATGTGCGTGTTATTTCGGTAGCGGGCCGCCTGACAGACCATTACAACCCAACTGATAAAACAGTAAACCTGAGCGAGTATGTGTATGATGCCCGTAGCGCAGCAGCAGCGGCAGTAGCAGCCCACGAATGCGGACACGCCGTGCAGCACGCCAAAGCTTATAGTTTCCTGAAATTCCGTTCGGCTATGGTGCCTGCGCTAAGTATAGCCTCACGTTACATGCAGTGGATCCTGCTGATCGGTATTTTAATGTTGCAGTCTACACCTATTCCGTTGGCAATTGGCGTGGCTTTGTTTGGCCTTACTACGTTATTTAGTTTTATAACACTGCCTGTAGAGTTTGATGCCAGTAAGAGAGCCCTGGCCTGGATCAGTACAAACAATATTGTAACGAAGCAGGAATATGGTATGGCAAAAGACGCACTTAAATGGGCTGCCTTAACCTATGTGGTAGCTGCCCTTGGTTCGCTGGCAACTTTATTATATTATGCATCATTATTAGCAGGTCGTCGCGATTAATTTATAAAATGTACGTATATAATTAAAAACGCCACCCTCTATATAGCGAGCGGTGGCGTTTTTAATTTATTCTGTTATACTTCCGTGGTCCGGTATGTAGCAGTAAACAATTATTCACCGTCAGGTTAATATTATATTGTTGTATTTTATAGTTTTGCACCCGAAAAGTTATCGTTTTATCATAGTCAATACATACATTATATGAACTTTCAGTTAACAGAAGAACACCTGGCTGTGCAGGAAGCTGCCCGCGAATTTGCCCAGACAGAATTATTACCTGGTGTAATTGAGCGCGATGAGCACCAGAAATTTCCGGCAGAGCAAATCAAGAAAATGGGTGAGCTTGGCTTCCTTGGTATGATGGTAGACCCGAAGTACGGCGGCGGCGGTATGGACACCATCTCTTATGTACTGGCTATGGAAGAGATCTCTAAAGTAGATGCTTCTGCTTCTGTTGTAATGTCTGTTAACAACTCGCTTGTTTGCTGGGGCCTTGAGAAGTATGGTAACGAAGAGCAAAAGCAGAAATACCTGACGCGTCTTGCTACAGGTGAGATCATCGGAGCATTCTGTTTATCAGAGCCGGAAGCTGGTTCTGATGCTACTTCACAGCGTACTACAGCCATTGATATGGGCGACCACTACCTGCTGAACGGAACAAAGAACTGGATCACGAACGGTAGTACTGCATCGGTATACCTAGTAATCGCTCAGACAGACGTGGCCAAAGGTCACCGTGGTATCAATGCGCTTATTGTTGAGCGTGGCATGGAAGGCTTCGAGATTGGTCCGAAAGAAAATAAATTAGGTATCCGTGGCTCTGATACACATTCTTTGATGTTTACAGACGTTAAGGTGCCAAAAGAAAACCGCATAGGTGAAGATGGCTTCGGCTTTAAGTTCGCTATGTCTACGCTGGCAGGTGGCCGTATTGGTATTGCTTCGCAGGCATTAGGTATAGCATCAGGTGCTTACGAGCTGGCAGTTAAATATTCGAAAGAGCGCAAGGCATTTGGTGTAGAGATCGCGAAGCACCAGGCTATCCAGTTTAAGCTGGCTGATATGGCTACAAATATCGAGGCTGCACGTCTGCTTTGCTTACAGGCTGCTTACGATAAAGACTCTCATGCTGACTATGGTAAGTCTGGCGCTATGGCAAAACTTTTTGCATCAAAAGTGGCGATGGATACAACTATAGAAGCAGTTCAGGTGCATGGTGGTTACGGTTTCGTGAAAGAGTACCATGTGGAGCGTTTAATGCGCGATGCAAAAATTACACAGATATACGAAGGCACTTCTGAGATACAGAAAATAGTAATTTCGAGAGAACTGCTAAAGTAGAATTGCCTGTAAAAATGTGTTTCTGTGCAGCTTAGGCTATTTATAGGTTTTCTCGAATTAAAATTTAATTTTTAAATTTAATTTGAATTTTATAAAGATTAGTCTTAGCTTTAAGCCATAATTAACGGGTTTATAGTATAAAAAGTTAGTTGGTTACACAATGGAAGATTACAATAAAATTATTGAATCGCTTGGGGTGCGGTTCATTAAGGCTAAGAATCTGGTGTTGCAGCAACCATTTACGGTTCGCAACTACTATGATGTTGGCAACAACCTGATACTGCTCCACAAGGGGAGTATAATTTACGGCGATGAGGAGCAACAGGTAGAAGAAGGGGAGCTGCTGTTTATTCCGGGAGGCCGAAGCACGCGTGTAAGGTATGGCTCTGGTGAAGGTAAGGTAATCTCTAACGACGACCTGATCACTAACAAAGAGAAATTCTTTAAGAACAACAGCGACCTTGACCTGATTGGTGATGCGGAAGAAAGCCACAGCTTTGTGAGCTTCGAAGCAAAAGTGTTCGATTCAGTTAACTTCTTTGCATCCCTGGATGTGCCTGCGTTCCTGATCTCAGGAAACAACAAGCTGGCTAACCTGGTGATCAAAGTGGTAGAAGAGAGCATGCAGGACCTGCCAGGTAAAGAACGTTTGATCAATATCTACACTGAAAACATCGTAGTAGAGATCGTGCGTCACATACTTCGTAACAGAATGTTTGTGGAGCAGCTGGCAACCAACAGCACGTACTTTAAAGATCCACGCCTCATAGATCTGTTCAACTACATTAAGGAGAACTTAGGTGGCGATTTATCAAACAAGGTGCTTTCTAACGTTGCGAACGTATCTGAGGATTATGTAGGGCAGTACTTCAAAATGCTGACAGGTATAAACCCTCAGGATTACATCGAGTACCAGCGTATGGAGCGTGCCGTGTTCTTACTTAGAACTACTAAGAAGAGCATCCGTGAGATCGGTAAAGAAGTTGGTTACAAAGATACCGCTTACTTCTGCCGTCGCTTTAAGATGATGTTCGGTATTCCTGCCGGTAAGATGCGTCGTCGCGAATCAGCGATGAATATCTAAGGCAGGATTATAAGAATTAACTACTGAAGAAACCTCGGCCAGAAAGCCGGGGTTTTTTTCTATATGGTTACCAACCACAATTACATCCGCACCTGCTTCTAAAGCTGCCTTTGCTTTTTCTACAGTATTAATGCCACCGCCAACTATAACCGGCACATCTACAGCCTCGCGTACAGCAGAAATCATTTCAGCGCTTATTGGTTTTGCTGCGCCGCTGCCACCATCCAGGTAAATATACTTTAGCCCAAGCAATTCGCCGGCCATAGCGGTGCAGGTGGCAATGGCAGGCTTATCGTAAGGTATAGGTGTGGTGCCGCTCATGTAAGATGCCGTAGTCTGTCGGCCACAATCTACAAGCATATAACCTGTAGGATAAACCTGTAACTGGCTTGCTTTAAGTATAGGTGAGGAAAGTACGTGCTGGCCGATCAGGAATTCAGGGTTGCGGCCTGAAATAAGAGAAAGCAACAGTATGCCATCTGCCTGTTTATCGATGTGCAAACTGTTGCTTGGGAAAAGTATAACCGGAATCTGGCTATGCTGTTTTATTAACTGTATGATACTTGCCTGGTTATCTGTGGTAATCAGGCTGCCACCCACAAAGAAAAAATCGACGTGGCTGGCTTCGCTCATGTGCAGCAGTTGCAGACATCTTGCCTCATCCAGGTTATCCGGGTCTAGCAAAACGGCAAAATGTTTTCTGCCTGTACTTTTGGGCTGCTGCTTTTCGCGAAAGTTATTAAATGGCATGCTTTTCTGAGGCGCTTTGTACAACTGGGTCTGCCTGAGTGGCAGGAACAGCTTTTTCTGCAATATCGTTATTTTCAGGTTGAGATTGCATGCGCTCTGCTGCCTTTTTAGCCACATAAGCTACCAGTAGTGCAACGCCCTCCATTGCTAGTGTGCGTGCATACTCCGATTTAATAAGTTTCTGTACTAAGCCTGGCCCGTTTCTCTGTTTCTTTTGCTGCCTTTTGGTCTCTTTTTTACCATAAGCCGGAGCTACAATTTGCTCAGCATTAAAATCTGTAACAGTGGTATGGGTTATAGGGTCATAGTCAGGTATGGGGTGCGATACAGGTATAGTTCCGGTAGCGGCCTGTTTGCCTTTTTTAGCTTTAGCTACTGTACGGGCTTTTTTTTTACTACCAGTAAACATACGCTTCAGTAAATAACCAGCCAGAATTACGCCGCCGGCCATAGCTACTTTTTTGCCTATTTCCTGCCCCTGGCTTTTGATCTGTTCTACATCGCCCATCAAAGCATTTTTATACTCTTCCTTCTGACGCTCCAGGAACTCGCGCTGGCTATCGAACAATGGATTGTTAAGGTCGCTCATATAGATTTTTCTCTTTTATCTGTCTTGTAAATTGTATTGTCAAATGTTTTATCAGCTACGCCCTGGAACATCTTTTTATCTAAGCCAACTACAAGTATAACCAACAGCACAACATAAAATAAGGCAATGATACCGAAGCCCCAAAACGTACTGTCGAGGAGGTGGTTTAACAGCAGGCCCAGGAAAATATTTACAAAAATAAGGCACATAAAACCTACTAAACCCAATAGTACGCCATGTACAATTCCTACAAACGAAGACTTTATCTTCTCTTGAACCTCTAATCGTATAATATCAATACGCGTATCGATATATCCCATCAGGTTCTCGATAATATGCGTATTTTTTTCTTTTGTGCCGTTGTCTTGCATAGCCATAGTTTTTAGCATTTTTTTGTTGCTTACCCTGTATACGCAGGTGTATTCAAATATTTACGTAAAGTATAATTACATTGCTACCTAATATACATTTATGTCGGAAAAGTGTTGTAGTTACCTTTAATAGGAGTTAGTTTTTTAGCAAAGTTATCTTGGACCAAACCTTTTATACCGTACTTGGCATTAGCCCGGCTGCCACGCAGCAGGAGGTGAAGCATGCGTATAAAAAACTGGCTGTTAAATACCACCCTGATAAAAACCCCGGTAACAAACAAGCTGAAGATAAATTCAAGCTGATAAATACGGCCTATCAGACTTTATCTAACCCCGGCAAACGAGCCCGCTACGACCTTAAACTGCAGTACCTGCGCGAGCGGCAACGTGTGGTGCAGCAATACCAGCCATACTATAACGAGCGGTACCGCTATACCCGAGAGCCGGCGCCTGTGTCGGAGCGTTATTACCGCACCATCCGCACACAAGAGCGCAAGTTCTCGCGCAAAGACCTGTACATTACCATTGCTTTTGTAAGTGGTATCCTGCTTTTTAGTTTGCTGCTGAAAGTGGTGATGGACCATATAGCAGGAGAAGACAAGTATAAAACAGCTTTAAGTTATATAAAAGATGGAAAGTACAGTAGTGCACACCGCCTGCTTTCGGATGCGATAGATTTTAAGCCGCAACACGCTGCTGCTTACAAAGAAAGGGGGCGGCTGGAGCTAAACGTGTTTGAAGATTATGAAGCCGCTCTCGAAGATTTTAACCAGGTGATAGCACTTGATAAAAAGCCATCGGCAGAAGTATATTTTATGCGGGGAGTCAGCAAGCAGCATTTATCGAGTTACCTGCAAGCCGAAACAGACCTGAATCAGGCTATACAATTAAACCAGAAACTATGGGATGCTTACCTGGCACGCGGTGAAGTGCGCCTCTTTTATCTGCAGAAGTATAAACCGGCTCTAAGCGACCTGTCTACCTACCTGCGGTATGGTACTGCCAAAGACAAACGTATAGCTGCGCTTACGTATCGTGGGTTTGGGTACTATAAAATCGAAGCCTGGAAGCTATCGGAGCATGACTACCGGCGTGCGCTGGCAATGGATAAGGAAAACGGGCGCGTACATTATTTAATGGGCCGTACAAAGATAGAGCTGCAGGAGCCAGATTCGGCATGCTTCTACTTTAACAAAGCTTATGAGTTAGGTTATTCAGCTGCGCTGCTGGAGTTGCGGGCTAATTGTTATTAGCTATAGTTTTTTATTCTTCAAGCTGAGGCTGGTAATATTTTACAATCTTGTTTACTCTTGGCTGAATAAACCAAATAGTAAAAGGCCAGAAAATAAAGCCTATAGCAAGAGGCAGATACTCTCCAAAATCAACATTTCTGTTAAGCTCTATATATTTAAGTAGCCGGGCGGGAAAAGCAATGGTATAAAAAGCAGCATAAATCAAGTAAAAAATAGGTAGTGCCTTCCAGCCTGTAACATGTAAGCTATTATTGCTCAGCAGAATAGTAGCCGCAACTATAGCTGCGGCATAAATAAAACCATTAACCATAAACAGGTTATAGTTAAGAGAAATGCCTTTGGGAAGAAAATCGTAAAGGTAGTGTCCGTAAACCATCAGAATAGCTAAGTTTAGCAAAAGGCCGATTAGCGACACAGCTTTATTCAACTCATCATGCTCCTCTATTTCAAAGTTTCCAATCAGCATGATAAACATCAGTCTTAGAAAGACTTGCCAGTGCTTTAAGTATAAAAGGTGCTTCATAGCTGATCAATTCTATAGTTTGTTCGCTGTTAACACCTGCTTATACTTGCGTTTATAGCGCCTGTGCTGGTACCAGAAAAAGATAGTGATAGCCGGATGAAGTATAACAAATAAGATCACATTCAGCTGCTGGTAAGTAATGCCTAACACATTTGCGCCGACCTGCATCAGCTTCACACAAATCCAGAAAATTGTATCCATAGTTTATAAACAGGTATAACTGCATCTAAAAACTAAAAGCTATAGTATAGATGCAGTAACAAGATAGGAAAAAAGATAAAGCGTAGAATAAAGGACAAACTATAGTTGGGCAACTATAAAACTGAGAAGCTATAAAAACAAAAAACCCTTGCCATTTCTGACAAGGGTTTTGCTGTGGTGATGATTGGAATCGAACCAACGACACAAGGATTTTCAGTCCTTTGCTCTACCAACTGAGCTACATCACCAGCTCTGTTGTGTCACCCTTTTCCGTAAGGGTATGCAAAAGTAGCAACTAACTTTTAAGTAGCAAACATTCCGGCTAAAAAAATTTTAAAAAAGGCCTATATATGCGTTTGTTCTTATTAAACTACTATCTTTATCTATAAATTGGTATGTATAACGAATAAATTACCGTGATAGGAATTTCAAACATTATCTTCCTGATTGTGGCAGCCATAGGCATTGGCCTGTTTGTTTGGCAGATCCGCAAAATCCGTAAAAACGTGCTCATGGGCCGCGACCTTGTATTAGAGGACAACCCATCGGAGCGTATCAATAAAACATTGCTGGTAGCTTTCGGGCAGCAGAAAATGTTTAAGCGCATGTTGCCGGCTATACTTCACTTGTTTGTGTATGTAGGTTTCCTGGTGATCAACATTGAGGTGCTGGAGATCCTGATAGATGGTATCTTTGGTACGCACCGCGTGTTGGGCTTTATGGGGCCAGTTTATGACGGCCTGATGGCAGTGAACGAGATACTGGCTGCATTGGTAATTATTGCCTGCGTGATGTTCTTATGGAGACGTAATGTAACACGCGTGCCGCGCCTGGCAACTGGTGTAGAAATGCGTGCATGGCCCAGAATGGATGCAAACGTTATCCTGATCACGGAGATCGTGCTGATGTTTGCGCTGTTTGCCTTTAACATAGCCGACCTGAAACTGGCAGAACTGAATGGACAGGAGTTGGCTGGCGCTTTTCCGGTAAGCCAACTGTTTGTAAATGCTTTTGGCTCTGATGCCGGTACGCTGGCAACTATAGCTTCAGTGGGTTGGTGGATACACATCATTGGTATTTTGGCTTTTATGAACTACCTGCCAAGCTCCAAGCACTTTCACATCATCATGGCTTTCCCGAACGTGTACTACTCTAAGTTGGTGCCAAAAGGCAAATTTACAACCAACCCGGCTATCACCCACGAAATTAAAGCCATGCTAGACCCAAGCTACCAGCCACCGGCACCGGAAGTAGATGCGGAAGGCAACCCGGTAATGCAGCGCTTTGGTGCAAAAGACGTGGAAGACCTGACCTGGAAGCAACTGATGGACGCTTATACTTGTACGGAGTGTGGTCGCTGTACTTCTGTGTGCCCGGCTAACATTACAGGCAAGTTGCTTTCACCGCGTAAGATTGTGATGGATACCCGCGACCGTATGGAAGAAAAAGGGGAGCACCCGGCTATCTTCAGGCCAAACCATTACAAAGAGATGGGCGTGGAGCGTGTAGAGACAACAGAAGAAAAGACCCTGTTGCGTGGTTATATTACACCGGAAGAGCTATGGGCTTGTACTACCTGCAACGCCTGCGTAGAGTCCTGCCCGGTTAATATAGACCAGCTTTCTACGATCATGGACCTGCGCCGCTACCTGGTGCTGGAAGAGTCTGCTGCGCCGGCTTCGCTTAATGCCATGTTCACCAACATCGAGAACAACGGTGCTCCTTGGGCATTTCCGGCATCCGACCGCTTTAACTGGGCCGACGAACTATACTTACCAAGCAAAAACTAGACAAAAGAAATTTTAGATAAAGAAAATAAGTCATTGGATGCAGGAATAGATTATCAATTTCTTTGTCTTTTGTCAAATTGTCCTTTTTCGTTTACAAATACTCAGATGGAAGTAAATAAAAAGTTAATAAAAGTACCTACCATGGCCGAAATGGCTGCTAATGGCCAGGAGCCGGAAGTGCTGTTTTGGGTAGGTTGTGCCGGTTCTTTTGATGACCGCTACAAAAGAGTAACACGTGCCTTTGTGCAGATACTGGAGCACGTAGGTATAAAGTATGCCGTGTTGGGTACTGAAGAAAGCTGTACCGGAGAGCCAGCCAAGCGTGCAGGTAACGAGTTCCTGTTTCAGATGCAGGCGCTTACCAATATCGAGGTACTGAATGCTTACAACATTAAAAAAATTGTAACAGCTTGCCCGCATTGTTTTAATACTATAAAGAATGAGTATCCTGACCTGGGCGGTAACTATGAAGTAATTCACCACTCTACGTTCTTACAACAGCTGATCAACGAAGGCAAGGTACACGTGCAGGGTGGCGAAGCTTTTAAAGGCCAGCGCATTACCTACCACGATTCTTGTTACTTAGGCAGAGCCAACGACATTTATGAAGCCCCACGCGACGTACTCGCTGCCCTGGATGCCGATTTGGTAGAAATGAAACGAGTGCGTGCTAATGGTTTATGCTGTGGTGCCGGTGGTGCTCAGATGTTTAAAGAGCCGGAGCCAGGCAGAAAAGATATCAACGTAGAGCGTACCGAAGAAGCTTTGGCAACGTTAGGTAAAGGTAAAGGCGTAATTGCAACAGCCTGCCCGTTCTGTATGGTAATGATGAGCGACGGTGTGAAAAACAAGGAGCAGGAAGAAAACGTAAAAGTTTTCGATATAGCTGAGCTGATCGCCCAGGCCGAAGGACTTACTAAATAATATCTTATTGTTGATTGCTTACTGTTAATTGTGACCTTAATTTATAGTTAAGCCATTATTAACCAACAACAATCAGCAACTAACAATCAACAATTACAATGTATATTCCGTTTGACGAACTGCCGTCTCAGGCCCGTATCTGGATTTACCAGGCAAGCAGACCTTTGACAGAGGCAGAACAAGCAGAAATAAAGCCGTTGCTGCTGGCCTTTGTAACAGACTGGAGCAGCCACGGTTCTGATTTACAAGCATCAGCAGAGCTGTTGCATGGTCGTTTTTTAGTTCTTGCCAACAATGAGAGCGCTAAAGCTGCCAGTGGTTGCTCTATCGATAAGTCAGTAAATTTTGTGCGGGAACTGGAGCAGCGGTTTAATGTATCCTTTTTCGACCGTACACAACTGGCTTTCCTGAAAGAGGGAGAAGTGGAGTTGGTAAACATGAGCGACCTGAAAGGGAAAGTAGCTTCCGGAGATATTAGTAAAGACACTTTATACTTTGATACTTTGGTTACCAATTACGGCGACCTGCAGGCTGAGTGGCCACGCCCGGCACAACAAAGCTGGCTTTCACGTTACTTTTAGAGATCTGCCCAACACATAAGATATAAGCACATGCACCAGATGCCATACGCTAACCAAATATTCAAAAGCCTGAAGCACATTTGCTTACTGGCTTTTATAGCTTTATTTATAAACGCATGTGGGGCCTCGCAATATTTGGGTAAAGGTGATAAGCGGTTTGAGATGGAGCAATATGATAAAGCCATCGAATATTATAAGCAAGCGCTTAAAAGCTCTAAAAGCCCAGGCGAAGTAAATTTTAAGATTGCAGAGTCATACCGCCTGTCAAACAGATTGGCAGAGGCGGAGCCATACTATAAAGCAGCATTGGATGGCGGCTATCGCAAAGAAGAAGCGTTTTACTACTATGGCATGACGCTAAAAGCGAATGGTAAGTACGAAGAGGCGCTTAACCAGCTACAGGATTATGTAAGTATAGGCACCAACTCCAGGTTAAAAGGTTTGGCTGCACGTGAGGTAGAGAACTTCGGACAGTTAAGCGACATTATGCGTGGGCGCCAGGCTTACGAAGTACAAAACCTGCAGGCCCTGAACACGGAAGCATCTGAATTCGGACCTTATATCCTGAACAACGATCTGGTTTTCTCATCTACACGGGGTCCCGGAAAAGCTTACATGGGCAATGGCGAAGGCTTTATAGATATCTATGCCACAACACTAACTGACTCGGTAGGGGAAATGGGTGGAGCTGTCCGGAAATTCGAGAATGTGAACATTGAAGGCTTACATGATGCCCTGGCGACTTTTGCTAACGAAGGCCGCACGATGGTGTTTGCCAGAGGCAACGAGGGTAAAAAGAAAGGCCGCCAGAACGTAGATCTATTTGTAACTTATTTCCGCTCAAACGCCTGGACCGAACCTAAACTATTAACTATAAACGATGCCCGCGCCTGGGATTCATCGCCGGCATTCTCACCGGATGGTAAAACATTATACTTCTCTTCTGACAGAAAAGGCGGTTTAGGCGGCAACGATATCTATAGAGTTGAGCTAGACGAAAATAATAGATTTGGTTCTCCTGAAAATTTAGGGCCAGACATAAACACGCCTGGCAACGAAAGCTTTGTGCATGTATCGCCGGATGGCACTTTATACATTGCTTCTGATGGCTTACCGGGTTTAGGTAACCTGGATTTATTTAGAGTAGATAATGGCAAGCCTGTGAATATGGGCACACCGGTAAACTCTCCTGGAGACGATTTCAGTATATATTTTCAGAGTACTACACGCGGTTTCTTCTCATCTAACCGCGAAGGCGGAAAAGGGGGAGACGATCTTTATAGTTTGGTTAAATCGCAGCGCAAGCTGGTTAATTTCTATGTAGATGGTACGGTATACCTACGCCGTGAGAAAGACAAAAAGCAAACTATAGTTCCGAACCAACTGGTAGTACTGCAAAACGATAAAGGCCAGAAAATAAAAGAAACTACTTCTGATGCCGAAGGCAAGTTCTCTTTTAGCCTTGATACTGCTTCTACTTACTCATTGGTTTCTGAAAAAGCCGGTTTCTTTACAGCACGCACACGCGTTACAACAGTTGGCAAAATACCTGCACAGGATAAGTTACTGGAAGATGTAAATGATATTCGCTTAACGGCCACACTGGTGCTGAATGAGATTGTGAAAGAGAAAGCGATTGTGCTGGAAAATATTTTCTATGACTTTGATAAAGCTGACATCAGGCCGGATGCTGCCATTGAGCTGGATAAGCTGGTAGAAGTATTAAATGACAATCCGAACATTTCAATAGAGCTAAGCTCTCATACCGACGTTCGTGGTTCAGATGTTTACAACCAGGATCTGTCGCAACGCCGGGCCGAGTCTGCTGTGGAATACATTATTTCTAAAGGTATAGACCGCTCACGCATTACTGCAAAAGGCTATGGCGAAAGCAGGCTGGTAGTTAAAAATGCTAAAACAGATGCAGAACATCAGCGAAACAGACGTACAGAATTTAAAGTGGTGCGTATAAAAGAGTAATCAGTGTAGCGCTACAGATAAAAGAGCAGCATAAGTTTATACTTGCGCTGCTCTTTTTATTTACATCTGCTGCTACAATCCCGGCTGCTTTGTTAAATTTGTAGGCAAATCATCCCGAACTATGGAAAACAGATATTTGCGCCGTGGCGTGTCGGCTTCCAAAGAAGATGTGCACAACGCCATCAAAAACATCGACAAAGGCATTTTCCCAAAAGCTTTTTGCAAGATCATCCCAGATATACTTACCGGTGACCCCGACTACTGCAACATTATGCACGCCGACGGAGCTGGTACCAAATCATCGTTAGCATACCTGTACTGGAAAGAGACCGGCGACCTGAGCGTCTGGAAAGGCATTGCCCAGGATGCAGTGATCATGAATACCGACGACCTGCTTTGCGTTGGCGCTACCGATAATATACTGCTTTCGTCAACTATAGGGCGTAACAAAAATTTGGTGCCTGGTGAGGTTATTGCAGCTGTAATAAACGGTACCGAAGAAGTACTGGAGATGCTCCGGGATAACGGTATTGGTATTTACAGCACCGGCGGCGAAACAGCTGATGTGGGCGATTTGGTACGTACCATTATAGTAGACAGCACCGTAACCGCCCGCATGCGCCGTGACGAAGTGATCAGTAACCATACCATACAGCCCGGCGATGTAATTGTAGGCTTTGCATCTTACGGCCAGGCTACTTATGAAACAGAATATAATGGCGGCATGGGCAGCAACGGCCTTACTTCGGCACGCCACGATGTATTCCATAGTTACCTGGCAAACTCATATCCTGAAAGTTACGATCCTGAACTGCCTGCTGACTTGGTATACTCCGGTAATAAGCGCCTGACGGATGTAGACAAAGAAACAGGAATGGAAATAGGTAAGCTGGTATTATCTCCAACGCGTACCTATGCGCCTATAGTAAAAGCTATACTTGAGCAACACCGCCAGCACATACATGGTATGGTGCATTGTAGCGGCGGCGCCCAGACCAAAGTGCTGCACTTTACCGATAAGGTACACATCATAAAAGATAACCTTTTCCCTACGCCGCCATTGTTCCGCATTATACAGGAGCAAAGCCACACCGACTGGAAAGAGATGTACAAAGTATTTAATATGGGACACCGCCTGGAGATATACTTACCTGAGCAATATGCCCAGGAACTGATCGATATTTCCAGATCGTTTAATGTAGATGCACAGATAATTGGCCGCGTGGAAGCAAGTAAAATCAACGAACTAACTATAAAAAGCGCCCACGGCGAATTTTACTACGAAGGATAAGTATAACATAACAGAAGTATAAAAAAGCCGCAGGTACAATATCTGCGGCTTTTTTATTGGCTGGCGTAGTGGTTATTGCGCAGATAGTAAGCTAGTTGTAATTTCTGGGAACTATAAATCCAAACTATAACAGCAAAAGCCTATATAACTGGCACAGAAATTGGATATGGCAAAGTATAGCGATTAAACTATACTACCATGAGAAAGCTTCTACTTCCGCTCCTGCTTGTGCTACTGGCGATGCCGGTATTGGTACAAGCTTCTGTGTTAACTTTTCGTGCCCCGGCTGGCGAGCCTTTTTACCTGAAACTGAACGGTAAGTTGGTTAACCATAAAGCATCAAATTTTGTGCGGATAGACCACCTGCGCCCGGGTAAGCATTACGTGGAAGTAAAAGTACGTAGTCGTTACCGCGACTACCACCTAGGCACCAAAGTATATGCTCGGCAAGGTTATGAAACAAATTATGGTGTAGATATAAATCCGCACAAAGGCAAAATCAAACTAAGAATATTAAGTGAAGTACCGTTGTTGCCGCCGCCGCCGCCGGTTGTGGTTCCACGTGTACCATATCCGCCAGCAGAACCCTACAGGCCTGCGCCGCCCCGCTACAATGACGACCACTATGACCGCGACCGTTGCGATTACCTGATGAGCCGCGAAGAAGTGGATAAGTTAGCTGATGCGATGAAGAACCGAAGCTTTGAGAGCACAAAACTAACGATAGCCCGCGAAGCCTTGCGTAATAGCAGCATCCTGGCTGAAGACCTGAAGTATATTCTGCAGCAGTTCGACTATGAAAGCACAAGGGTGGAGTTTGCAAAGTATGCTTATGAGTATGTGTGTGACCGTGACCGCTTCTACTATGTGTACGATGTCCTCAAATTCGACAGCAGTGTGCGAGAGCTTGAAGAGTATACCAGCCGGAGACGGTAGTTAGAAAGTAATATACCTCACAGTGTCTCTGAGACCTATGGCGTCTTACTAACGAAAGTATAAATGAGAGTGTTAAAGTGTTAAGTTAAATAGTTAAACAGATTGTTTGTGAAGTAAAAAAGCCGCTCCCGTAAATGGAGAGCGGCTTTTTCTTTTAATTACTATAGCGCGAGCGTCCTTGCTCGTGTTTGGTATTATCTGGCCTCTGGCCACAGTTAATTTAAAAGGGCCAGGGGCTCAGCCATAGTTAGTCACGAGTGTGGACGCTCGCGCCATGGGTTGATCTTAAATTTAATAAAGCCGCCCCATTATCTGGAAGCGGCTTTTATACTTCGGAGCAAACTATAAATTCACTCTCAATTCTTTAACTCACTAACTCTTAAACTACCTAAGTCTGTCCACAGACCTCACCAAGTCTTCGTCGCGTTTAATGAAGCGGTTCGCCAGTGCGTTCAACAATAAGGCCAGCATCGGCATGTAAAAACCAGCCTCATAAGAGCCATTATCGTTACCTTCAATCATTTCAGCGCCAACATAAGCAGCATAGTAAAACGAGGTTCCGAAAAGTGCAGCCAGAATCAAAGTGTTTAATAGGCCCAGCTTCATCTGGTTCAGACGGCTACGGAACTGGAAGATTTCTACCAACGCAATTACAGCAGCAGCAATAGCCAGCAAGCCAATCGCGATAGTGCCTTTAGACGGTATGTTGCCGGCAGCTGTGGCCTCGCCGTCAGCGTTCAATACCTTTGATTTTAGCTCCCAGGCAGTAAGCACTACAGTTTCGCCGGTTGCAGCATCTGTTTTAGACCACAGCGGTAAAAACAGCATCGAAATAACTGCCAGTACCAGCAGAAACAGAAATACAGTTTGAATTCTTTGTATCATGTAATCGTTAATTTAACTTGCAAGAAGTTGCAAAATTAGACAAAGACCTGAGAAACTAAAATATGAATACTGCTTACATAGTAGATATAGTACGAACCCCTGTCGGAAAGTTTGGCGGAAGCCTGAGCACAGTGCGCCCTGACGACATGGCTGCCTTTATTTTAAAGGAACTGATGGCCCGAAACCTACAAGTAGCACCAGAACTGATAGAAGACGTAGTGCTGGGTGCTGCCAACCAGGCCGGTGAAGACAACCGAAATGTAGCCCGAATGGCGCTGCTGCTGGCTGGCTTGCCCCTAGAGATAGGTGGTGTTACTGTTAACCGCTTGTGTGCTTCTGGTTTGCAGTCTATAATAGATGCAAGCCGTGCCGTTAAAAGCGGAGATGGCGATGTGTATCTGGCCGGTGGCGTAGAAAGCATGACCCGCGCGCCCTTTGTAATGGCCAAAGCCGAAACTGCCTTCAGCAGAACTCCTGAAATTTACGACACAACCATAGGCTGGCGCTTTACTAACCCAACCTTATCTAAACTGCACCACCCGTTTGCCATGGGAGAAACTGCTGAGAATGTAGCCGAGCGCGAAGGTGTTTCACGTGAAGCACAGGATGAGTTTGCCCACAGCTCGCAGCTAAAGTATAAAGCGGCCCACGAAGCCGGTAAGTTTAAAGATGAAATTATACCTGTACCGGTTCCACAGCGCAAAGCCGACCCAATCATTTTCGACACCGATGAACATCCGCGTTTATCAAGTGTAGAGAAGCTGGCTCAATTGGCGCCTGCCTTTAAAAAAGGTGGTAGCGTAACGGCCGGTAACTCATCGGGTATAAACGATGGTGCAGCTGCCTCGCTTATAGTTAGCGAAGAGACTGTAAAACGTTTAGGCCTTACGCCAATGGCGCGTGTGGTAAGTGTAGGTATAGCTGGTGTAGATCCCGCACATATGGGTATGGGCCCTGTGCCAGCAACTTTAAAAGCACTTAAAAGAGCAGGCTTAACTATTAACGACATTGGTCTGGCCGAGATTAACGAAGCGTTTGCCTCGCAAGCTCTGCCTTGTATGCATCAGCTAGGTATAGATCCGGCTATCGTGAACGTTAATGGTGGTTCTATTGCTATTGGTCACCCGCTGGGGGCAAGTGGCACGCGTATTTCAGCGACCTTGCTGCACGAAATGAAGCGCCGCGAAAATGTACGTTACGGTCTGGCTACCATGTGTGTGGGTGTGGGGCAGGGGGCAGCTATCATCTACGAGAAAGTATAAAATAAAAAAATACAACAATAAAAACCCCGTTTCTGGTAGCAGGAGCGGGGTTTTTGCTTTTTATGCATTGCAAACGGAACTATAACCGATGAAGTTGGCACTCCCTTTGTAGATAGTAAACAAACATGTAAACACTAGCTTATGAAAAAGGTATTGACATTTGTATTGGTTGCGATGCTGATGATAGTTGGCCAGGCAGCCATGGCGCAGGGTAATGGTCACGGCAAAGGAAAGGGCAACGGAAGACCTTCTTTTGTAGATGAAAAACACCGCGCCCACGCTGAGTGGAAGCGCGAAAAAGCCTACGCTAAGAGCCATAAGAAATCTGACAAGTACTACGATGATGATTGCGACAGACATCATGACCACGATGATGACGATGATCGTGACCATAGAAGAGACGACGACAGAAGAGTAGCGGACAGAAATTATCCTTGGGAAAGAACACCGGAGCAACGCAGAACTGAAGAAAGACGCCGTACCGAGGAGCAAAGACGTGAGGATGGAAACCGCAATCCAAGAACTGTCCGTGATGTGATCCTGAAAAGAACAGGTGGCAATTAATAAACTATAGAAACTGCTTTAGCTGATTAAACAATTCAGCAATTAAAATACCTAACAGTGTCCCGGAGCCAGGCTATACTTTGTGTAGCCTGGCTTTTTTTATGGTTTATACTTTGTTGTGCACCTTCAAAAGGAAATTCTAACTTTGCCACATGCGGTATTTTTTAGAGATAGCTTACGATGGCACGCGTTTCCATGGATGGCAGGTACAGCCTAATGCAATTTCGGTGCAGGAAGTGCTGGACGATAGCCTGAGCAAGATATTACGTGAGAAGATAAGCAGCACAGGCAGCGGCCGCACCGATACCGGCGTACACGCCAGCCAGCAGTTTATTCATTTCGATTCAGCCCAGCACCTCGATCCGCAGCAGGTAGTTTACCGCCTCAACCGCCTCCTGCCTGAAGATATCTCAGCGTACAATTTATACTTAGTTCCCGACGAAGCGCATGCCCGCTATGATGCCTTTGCCCGCACCTATCATTACCACATCACGCTTACTAAAAATCCCTTTAAGCGCTACTACGCCTGGTACCACAACAAGCCTTTGGATGTAGAGAGGATGAACGAAGCAGCAGCTATACTTCTGAAGTATGAGGATTTCACCACTTTCAGTAAAGTGAAAGGCGATACTAAGCATTACCGCTGCAACATGTACGAAGCCGTTTGGCAGCAGCAGGGAGACGAACTGAAATTTACCATCAGGGCGAACAGGTTTTTGAGGGGGATGGTAAGGCTTATAGTTGGTGCATTGGTAGATGTAGGGAGAGGAAAGCTGACGGTAGCCCAGTTCGAGCAGATAATAGCCAGCCAGGACAGGAGCCAAGCCAGCGGCGCAGCGCCATCCGAAGGTTTATACTTAGCCAGAGTAGAATACCCGGAGCACTTATTGCAGCGAATCAACCCAACATAAACTATAGTATTTCCAGGTAGTTAATCAAAGTTTATCGATAGCTGTATTTGTTATTTAACAAGTCTATAGCCCATAATATCATATATAAATAAAAGCCGCAACTGCTATAGTTGCGGCTTTTGCATTTCCATACTTAATGTTTCTTAAATAAATATAATATTTTTAATATAAAGTTGAAACCAAGGATTTGAATTCACGTTTGGGTATATAAGTAAAATTATATGTAGAAGTGTGTAGGTAAACTTAAAAGCTAATACGGGAGCAATTTGCTAGAGTATACAACGGCTAAAGTAAAATTTTTTCAATTAAGTAGACCAGCTGCAACTATTGCATTTTTTACTACCGCGACCTTATGCCTAAACCCTAATTGCCAAATATATGCTGGCACCTTTACACCCTGAAAATGCTATCCGTATTCTCAAATCGCTTGTGCGCCTGGTAAGCTCCAATCATGGCGCGGGCAAAGGCTTTCTGATAGCCATACTTATACTTACAGCCACTGTTGCGCAGGCATCGCATTTCCGGTATGGCAATGTGAGCTGGCGCTGGGTCAGTGGTAATACTGTTGAATTTAAGATTAGTCAGTCGTGGCGCTACACGGCCTTTTATGCGGAGCAGGGGCAAACGGTAAATCCCGGAGATTTTAATTTTGGAGATGGTACAGTAGCTGCTATTCCGTTGCAGGTAACAGCCATAAACAAAGCAGACGATTGGATGTATGGTGAAGCGATTATTACCAAAACTTATACTTCAACGGGCAACTATAATGCTCATTTTACCGGCTGCTGCCGTGTTAGTTATCTTAAAAACAATGCAGATGGCAGTTGGAATATACAAACTACAGTAACAATCGGGAATGGCAACAGCGCCCCGGTAACTACATTGCCTGCCATCGTTAATTTACCGCACAATAAACCAGATGCCACTTTCCAGATGCCGGTAACAGATCCGGATAGTGATGCGCTTACTTTTAGCCTGGCTACGCAAAGCGAAATGGGAGGAGGCACCAATCCTGAAGGGTTAGCTGTAAATGCTACAACCGGGATAATCTCTTTCAGCACGGCAGGCAAAGCACCCGGCGACATGTATAACGCAGCCATCACCATTACCGACAGTCGCGGCGCTAAAGTAACTACAGACTTTATGATCAGCATTACAGAGCAATCTACGCCACCCGCTTTCGATTATAGTCTAACACCAGCTAATCAAACTGTTTTCCAGGTAGCACCCGGCCAGCAGGTAAGGTTTTCAGTAAAAGCCCACGATACAGATCCTGAAGATAAAGTTACACTACAGGCAACAGGTATTCCTGCCGGAGCAGCGCTTAATCCAGCATTACCTGTTACCTCTAATCCAGTGCAGAGCTCGTTCACCTGGACTCCAACAGCAGCCAACTTGGGTACATATGTTATCAATTTCATAGCCCAGGACCTGAAAGGTGTACAAACAACTTCATCGGTTACAATACAGGTAAGCTATAAACCAGTTTTTGATGTGCCGCCTACACCAGCAGCCAATAGCTATACTTTCACCAGCCCCGGGCAATCCACAAATTTTACCCTACAAGCCTCAGATCCGGATACAAACGACAAGGTAAAAATTATAGAGATAACAGGACTGCCGGCAGGTATAGGCAATTTGCCCACAGAGGCTGCTAATCCAGTAAAAACGCAGCTAAGCTGGTCGCCAAAAACCGAGAATTGGGGAATAAACACCGTTACTGTAAAAGCCCGCGACACCCATAATGATGAGGTGAGCCATAGTTTTAAAATTGTAGTAAACACACCACCTGTTTTTATATCGCAGGCCAAACAAACACCAGTTGCAGCAGGATACGACTATACTTATGAAATTATAGTGCAGGATGATGACCTGCCTTACGGAGACAGACTGGAAATAATAACTGATGAATTGCCTGGGTGGCTGATATTAGAAGATAAAGGAAATGGCAAAGCTATACTTCGCGGAACGCCGCAACTGAAGGACGTAGGAGAATACACTATAAACATGGTAGCTGAAGACAAATGGCACCACAACGGCGGACTGGCAGAGCAACAGTTTATACTTACAGTTACAGACCCTCGCTGTGGTGAGAATAGTGAGAAAGTACTTATCTGCCATGGGGGCCAAAGCATTTGTGTGCCTGCGAGCACGGTTCAAGAACACCTGGCACATGGCTGTTACATTGGCTCCTGCAACCCAACTATACCGAACGAGACCTTAACTGAAGATATTCGGCTGATAGCTTACCCAAACCCATTTAACAAAATAACAACTATCGAATTTAGCTTGCCGGTGGCCGGAAAGTTTAAACTGGAGCTGTTAGATGCCAAAGGTTTTCTGGTTGATGGGCTGCTGCAAAGCGAAGGTGCTAAAGGCCAGTATTTTGTATATGAAGCCGGTGGTGATAAGCTAAGACCTGGTATATACATTATTCGCCTGATAACCGCTACACAGGTGCAGCACGTAAAGGTGGTAAAGCAATAAGCGCTTCGCCATACATACCGTTGCAAAATAGGGGCTATGCTTTAGTCCGTTAAAAACACTTACCTTTGCGTCTGGTTAAGTATAAGTGCCTGCAAGGGCACAAGCGAAGCCTTCGTTTATACTTAAAACAGAACATAGCTTTGGAAGATAAACCAAAAAATACAGGCAAGGTATTCGATGCAGATGTGCTGAAGCGGCTCTTTGAGTTCGTGAAGCCCTACGTGCGTATTTTCTACTTCATTATTTTCCTGACTTTTGCCTCGGCTATACTTGCCGCTGTCCGACCATTCCTGATACAGTATACCGTAGACAACGAAATTCTGCAGAACGACTGGCAGGGCCTGAACAAGATGTTCGTGATACTGGGTGTGCTGCTGGTAGTGCATGCTATAGTTCAATATTTACATACTTACTTTGCCGGCTGGCTGGGGCAGCACGTGGTTCGCGACATCCGGGTTAAACTATACCGCCACATCCTGGACCTCCGCCTGAAGTTTTTTGACCGCACACCAATCGGTACGCTGGTTACCCGAAACGTATCGGATGTGGAAACGCTTTCGGATGTGTTCAGCGAAGGTTTGGCCGCCATGATCGGCGATATCCTGCAGCTGGTATTTATACTTGGCTTCATGTTCTACATCGATTGGGAACTGGCGCTGGTCAGCCTTTCTACCTTCCCAATCATGCTCATCAGTACCTACATCTTTAAAGAGAGGATAAAGGACACGTTCCAGGAAGTACGTACAGCTGTGGCGCGCCTAAATTCTTTTGTGCAGGAGCATATAACCGGCATGAGCATCGTGCAGATCTTCAACAACGAGAAGCGCGAAATGGACAAGTTCCGGGAGATAAACAAAGAACATACCCGCGCCAACATCCGGTCTGTTTTATACTATAGTGTTTACTTTCCGGTAGCAGAGATCATTGGTGCGGCTGGCTTGGGGTTGCTGGTTTGGTATGGTGCACATGGTGTTATTGATGATGATACTTCGCTGGGTACGCTGATGGCGTTTATACTTTACATCCAGATGTTTTTCCGGCCGATACGCATGATAGCTGACCGCTTTAACACACTACAGTTGGGGGTGGTAAGTACCGAGCGTTTGATGCGCCTTTTAGATAGCAAAGAAATGATAGCCGACAACGGCAACTATGCGCCGGAAAGAATAAAGGGCAATGTGAAGTTTGAGAATGTGTGGTTTGCTTATAACGAAGAAGAATGGGTGCTGCGCGATATCTCGTTCAATGTAAAAGCCGGCGAAACCGTAGCATTTGTTGGTGCAACCGGAGCCGGTAAAACATCTATCATCAATCTGCTCAACCGTTTCTACGAGATCAACAAAGGCCATATTATTATTGACGGACACGATGTAAAAGAATATGACCTGAGCGTGCTGCGCCACCACATTGGGGTAGTGCTACAGGATGTATTTTTATTCTCCGGAAGTATAGCCGACAATATTAGCCTGGGCAACAAAGCCATTACGGAAGAACAGATGTGGCGCGCCGCCGACTTAGTGGGTGCCCGTAAATTCATAGAACGACTGCCCGGTGGACTGCATTACCAGGTAATGGAGCGCGGAGCCACCTTATCCGTAGGTCAGCGCCAGCTTATCTCATTTGTGCGGGCCATGGTGTATAACCCGGAGATCATTATTTTAGACGAGGCCACCTCCAGCGTTGATTCCGAAACCGAAGAACTGATACAGTACGCCATCGAGCAGCTGATGCAGGGGCGTACCTCTATAGTTATTGCCCACCGCCTGAGCACTATTCAGAAAGCAGATAAAATTATAGTGCTGGATAGGGGCGAGATAAAAGAAGTGGGCAACCACGAAGAGCTGCTGCGGCACAACGGCTATTATGCCCAACTGTACCAGATGCAGTATAAGAACATGATCAATATATGAGCAAGAAATTTGTAGTGGCTATGGCCATTATTGTAGCTATTGGCGTGGGTATTTATGCCTACCTTGGCGGCTTTAGCACCCCGACCGTAACTGTAACTACATCTGAGCCACTTATACTTGCAGGTCAACCATTTACAGGTACTGTAAAAGACGAAGCTTTTGGCAATGCCTTCCGACGTGCTGCCCAACTCCGAGATACTAAAGAGCTGGAAGGTTTACTAGGGAACGTGTATTATAACAACCCTGAGAGCAAAAGTGATTCTATAAAAGCTTTCATTGGTATAGTTATCCAGGATTCGACAGCCAGGTTGCCGGAAGGATATGAGTTGCTGCATGTGCCGGGAGGCAGAAAAGTAGTACGTGGCGAAGTAGAAGCACATTATATGGTTGGGCCGGGCAAGCTATATTCTTCTTTATTTGATTACGCCGAAGAAGAGAAACTGAAGCTGGAAAGCTTTTACGTAGAATGGTTTCCGTCGGACCGCAAAGGCGTGGTAGAAGTGCCGGTAAAGCAATAGCCTTCAGCTTGTAAGTATAGAATTAAACCTTATATTTGATAAGGTCGCAACCACTACGATAGCAGAACACATTGGGCAAAAAAGCAGAAGCAAAACGGGAGCTGATTCTGGAAGCAGCAAAAAACGTATTCGGGAAGTTGGGCTACAGCAAAGCCACCCTCGATGATATTGCTCATGCTATTGGCCTTAAAAAACCAACCTTATATTATTACTACAAAAGCAAGGAAGTATTGTTTATAGAAGCTTTCTCGCAGGAATGGAAAGACAGCCTTTACCGTATCCGCAAGATCGCTGAGCAGGAACCTGATCCACACAAGCAACTGCTGTTATACATCCAGTCATCATTGCGTTACTACCAGGAGATCGTAACACAGCATACCATATCCATTAAGGTGCTGATAGAAACGCGCAGCCTTTTTCAAAAGCTTTTTGCAGAATCCAGGGCAAAGGAAACAAATTACTATGCTACTGTTATAAAAGAAGGAATAGAAAAAGGCGTGTTTATACCTTGCGAAGCCGAGCGTGTAGGCTACTCCATGATGGTGGTAAAAGACCTGATACAGTTCGATGAGTTTGAAAGATCCTATTACCAGCAGCTGCCAAGTATAAACTTCCAGAAAATAGAACAGGACGTACTATTTACCATTTCGCTTATCCTGAACGGTATCAGCAGTAAGCAGGCAGAGCGCCAACAGTAGCAGCCTATTCAGATGCTTTCGTTTTAAGCTCATTTAGTTTGGCCATAAGAGCGTCTACATCGGCATGGTGACCTTTGGCAACTTCAGCGGCGTCCAGCTCGATCAGCATGTTCTTCATCTGTTGCAGGTAAGCAGCTTTGTCTTTCTTCAGGCAGTTTTTCGGGTGGTCGTGGCAATTGCCATTTTCGTCCTTCGGCTTAAACATGCTGCCTTCGCCATAAATCAGCCACTGTGGGTTCAAATCGGGGAAGTGCTTTACAATGGTTACCAGCTCATCCAGCACAATGTTGCAGCCGTTTAAGATGTTGTTCAGCGTTGTTTCATCGCTGCCTGTCATTGCTTTCAGATCTTCCATCTCCAACTCGTTCAGGTGCGTGTAAAATCTGAATCTCTTCCCGATTTGCTGTAAGTCAATAGCCATATATAGAGCGTTTTATAGTTTCATAGAATAACCTATACGTAACTATAACAGAATCTGCTCTAAAAAATTCCTGCAATCTGCTCTAATTATAGTTATACAACTCTAGGGTATTGGGTTAATCGTCAGATTCTCAATTGCTTGTATGCTTTGTTATGGTCTCTGCTTATGGCTTAAGTATAGGCTCAGATCTAAGTATATTTAGTTAAATAAAGTATAGCCTTTACTCCAGTTCTTCGGTCTGCAGCTGGCGCTCATACAGCTCTTTATACAAACCTTTTTGCCTGATCAGCTCATCGTGCGTACCATGTTGCACAATCTCCCCATCATCCAACACCAGAATTCTATCCGCTAGTTTTACCGACGAAACCCTGTGCGAAATGATAATGGATGTACGGTTAGCCATAATGCGGCGCAGGCTGTTAAGTATAGCGTTCTCTGTTTTGGTATCTACCGCCGATAGCGAATCATCCAGAATAAGTATACTTGGCTCCCGCACCAGCGCACGGGCTATAGACACACGCTGTTTCTGCCCGCCCGATAAGGTAATGCCGCGTTCGCCCAGCTTTGTCTCAAACTGCTCCGGAAAGCGAATTATGTTCTCATACACGTCGGCATCTTTAGCGGCCTGTACCATCTGCTCCTCGGTTATACCTGGCAGGCCAAAGCCAATGTTGTTGCGGATAGAATCTGAGAACAGGAACACATCCTGTGGTACATACCCGATCTGGCTGCGCAGGCTTTCCAGGTTATAGTCGCGTACATCCACACCGTCTATCAGAATGCGGCCACCGGTTACATCATACATGCGCGGCAGCAGGGTAGCCACTGTACTTTTACCGGAACCGGTGTTGCCAATAATGGCCAGTGTTTCGCCGTGTTTAATATTGAAGGATACATTCTTCAATGCATGAATATTGGTGTCCGGGTAAACAAAATCTACATGCTCGAAACGGATGTCGCCGATGATCTCTTTGCTGATATTTTTACGGGAAACAATGTCGGTTTTGGTATGCAGAAACTCGTTAATACGCGCCTGTGATGCTGCTGCCCGTTGCACTAAGCTTGCCGTCCAGCCCAGTGAGGTTACTGGCCAGGTCAACATGTTTACGTAGATGATAAATTCGGCAATGTTACCTGTGGTTATAGTTCCGTTTATTACTTCCTGTCCGCCAATGTAAATGGTAATAATTGTGCTCAGGCCAACCAGGAAAAGTATAAGCGGGAAGAACAGCGAGTTTACAAAGTTCAGGTCCAGCGATTTGTCTTTGTACACATTGCTGGCCGTGGTAAAATTGGCATGAGAGTCATCCTCCCGCACAAATGATTTTAGTACCCTGATTCCTGAAAAAGCTTCCTGCACAAATGTGGTGATGCCCGAAAGGCTTTTCTGTATCTCATCAGATTTACGCTCGATAATGTTGTTTACATAGTAAATGCTGATAGCAAGTATAGGCAATGGTATTAAAGTATACATGGTCAGCTTCACGTTTACCGACAGCATATAAGGTATAACCATTACAAAAAGCACCACCAGGTTCAGGCCATACATAATAGCCGGGCCCAGGTACATGCGCACGCGGCTCACATCTTCTGATATGCGCGACATCAGGTCGCCGGTGTTGTTCCGGCGGTAAAAGCTAAGCGGCAGGCTCTGGTAGTGTTCGTAAATTTCGTTCTTCAGGTCATTCTCTATCAGGCGGCTCATTACAATTATAGTTTGCCGCATAAAAAACAGGAACACCCCCCGAAGCAAAGCCATCACCAGTATAACCACACCATAAACCAAAATACTTTTGGCGAAAATATCATATACCATGCCCTGCTGCTCCATTCCTTCGTAAAGGTTATGCAGGTTAATACCTTCTTTAATCAGGTTAAAAGCGTAGCGTACAACCTGGGCGGGCAGTATCTGGAAAAAGTTGGAAATAATGATAAAAACCAAACCCCACAAGAGGCGGAATTTATACTTGAGCAGGTATTTATTTAAATAGCGTAACGATTTCACAGTAAGTTATTAAAGCCTAAGAGCTTTTACGATGAGTTGCAAAGTACAAATTGAATTAATCAAAAAAAGAATTAATTTTGCAGCGCGAAAAGGGGGTGAATACTGCGTTCTTCAGCACAAAGATAGAATAACACTAAACCAATTTCATAAATGGTCGAAATTAAAGAAGTAGAACTGAAGAAAGATACATCATCTATCTTTGGTCAGATTTCAGAATACAATCACGAGAAAGTTGTTTTCTGCCATGACCACGATACTGGCCTGAAGGCTATCATCGGTATCCACAACACGGTACTTGGCCCGGCTCTGGGTGGTACGCGTATGTGGTCGTATGCTTCTGATGCAGAAGCGCTTGATGATGTGCTGCGCCTGTCTAGAGGTATGACTTACAAGGCAGCTATCTCTGGTCTTAACCTGGGTGGTGGTAAAGCAGTAATCATTGGCGATGCCAAAAAAGATAAATCTGAAGCGTTAATGCGCCGTTATGGCCGTTTTGTTAAGAACCTGAACGGTGCTTACATTACTGCTGAAGACGTAGGAACTACTACGAAAGATATGGAGTACATCAAGATGGAAACAGATCACGTAGCTGGTTTGCCTGAGTCTATGGGCGGTAGCGGCGACCCATCTCCTGTAACTGCTTACGGTACTTATATGGGTATGAAAGCAGCTGCTAAAAAAGCATTCGGTTCTGACTCTTTAGAAGGTAAGAAAATATCTGTACAGGGTGTTGGCCACGTAGGTGGTTACCTGGTAGAGCTGCTTGCCAAAGAAAATGCCCAGATCTTCATCACTGATATCTACGAAGACCGCCTACGCGAAATCTCTAACAAGTATGGCGCTAAAGTAGTAAGCATGGATGAAATCTATGATCTTGACGTGGATATCTACTCGCCATGTGCGCTTGGTGCAACTATAAACGATAACACGATTGACAGACTGAAGTGCCAGGTAATTGCAGGCTGCGCTAACAACCAGCTGCGCGATGAGAACGTGCATGGTCCTGCTCTTGTACAGAAAGGTATTGTGTACGCTCCTGACTTCCTGATTAATGCGGGTGGTCTGATCAACGTATACTCTGAGCTTATCGGTTACAACCGCGAGAGCGCTTATGCGCAGACAGAGCGTATCTATGGTTACACGTTGGATATCTTTGAACTTGCTGAGAAAGAAGGTATACACAACCAGCTGGCAGCTATGAAAATGGCTGAGAAGCGTATCAACAGCATCAGCAAAATAAAGTCTAAATACTAAGAGTTATAAACTCTGATATAAGTATAAATTAAAGTAAAAGTGCTGCAGTAACTGTGGCACTTTTACTTTAAACCTACCTTACCAAATTGTGTTATAGGCTGCTTGCATTGCAGTATGCGTATAGCGAAAAATTGTGCTCCGGCACACCTAGAAATTAAATTTTACAAAACGTTCTTTATACAATTATTATGCTTAACCGCAGAACACTACGAATTAAAGCCATGCAGGCAATTTATGCATATATGCAGGCCGAAGGTTCTGATTATCTGCTGGCGCTGGACCAGATAGGAGAAGATTTTGCACCAGATCTTAACGCGATGGAAGTGCAGGACAGAAAACTGCTCGAAGGAAGAAAGCAGATCGCGACGCTGCTGTTTAAAGAGTGGTACGATAAACGCCAGTTCGAAGCAGAAGATGCAGAAAAAGAGATAGTGGATGCGGTAAACAGGGCTATAGTTACCTACCAGAACCTCACCAAAAAAGATCTGCGGTATTACCACAACCAGATGCTGAATGCAGTAGAGCTTATCTACGACCATTACCTGGCCAACCTGCAGCTACTAAATGTACTGACAGACCTTGTGCAGGAAGAGGAGGAGAAAAGAAGCAAGCGCTTTACAGAAGCTAAAGGTCCGGATGTGAAGCAATTCCTGCGCAACCAACTGGTGCAGCGCATCCTGAACAACAAATCATATCAGCAAAATATCATCCGTCGCAACATAAGCTGGGGCTCCGATGTAAGTGAGATAGCACAGGTTTATAAGACGGTGCTGAAGCAGGATGAAGTGTTCCTGGCATACCTGCAAAACCCGTCTCCGTCGCTTTCAGACGACTTTGAGCTGGTGAAACATATTTATAAAAACATTATCTTTAAAGAAAAAACTTTACAATCTTTGTTTGAAGAGCAGGATCTGAACTGGGTCGAAAACAAAGCCATTGTGAAGAGCCTAGTAAACAAAACCCTTAAAATGTTTGGCGAAGAAGCCGAAGGAAACGCAGAAGACGTGAAGCTGCTGGACCTGTCGCCGAACTGGGAAGATGATAAGGCCTTTTTTGAGGAGCTCTATGAGCAAACCTTACAGGAAGACGAGAAGTATGAAGCGATGATTGCTGAAAGCGTGCAGAACTGGGATGTAGAGCGCGTGGCACTTCTGGATAAGATCATACTTAAGATGGCGCTTAGCGAAATGTACATTTTCCGAAGCATACCTGTTAAGGTTACTATCAATGAATACATCGAAATCTCTAAGCTGTATAGCACACCTAAGAGCAAGCAGTTCATAAATGGTGTGCTGGATAAAATGGCACAGGAGCTCGTTAACAAAGGCGAAATACGTAAATCAGGCCGCGGACTTATTGATAACAAATAAGTTTTATACCTGGGTTACCATTAGCCGGTAATCATCGTAAGGAGAGTAAATAAATAGATTCCGATATATTAGCATATACAACTATGGGTAAAAAAACAACCGCCTTACTGGCTTTTGCATCAGGCGCCGCAGTAGGTGCTGCAGCGGGCATTTTGTTCGCTCCTGAAAAAGGCCAGGAAACACGCAGCTGGCTTAGCTACCGTTTAGAGAAATACCGCGACACACTTTCTGACTTGCTGGAACAGTTGGTAGCCAAAGGCGACAACATGCCATCGAGTGCAAGAACTGAAGGCCAGCGCGTAATTCAGGATGCGAAAGACAAAGCAGAAAAGCTGCTGGGCGATGTAGACTCACTGATCAACGAAATTAATAGCCGGAAAGAAATATAAGCATGAGACAGATCACACTTATACCTGGCGACGGAATAGGTCCGGAAATTACAGAGGCTGTTAAAGCAATCTTTGCTGCTTCTAACGTACCTGTAACCTGGGAAGAAGAAAACGCCGGTCAAACTACTTTTGATGCCATCGGGGAGCTGATTCCAGCAACACTGATTGCTTCTTTAGAAAAAAACAGAGTTGCATTGAAAGGCCCTATCACTACACCTGTAGGTAAAGGCTTTAAAAGTATAAATGTGCAGCTGCGCCAGAAATTTGATTTATACTCTAACGTAAGGCCGGCTAAAACCACAAAAGGCCTAATAACTAAGTTCGAGAATGTAAACTCTGTACTGTTCCGCGAGAACACCGAAGGTTTATACTCTGGCCTGGAGATGTTTGATGAGCGCCTGCAAATATCTGACTCGGTAGCCCGCATTACACGTTTAGGTTGCGAAAAGATCATTAAAGCTGCATTTGCTTACGCTGATAAACACGGCTGTAAAAAAGTAACGGCAGTTCATAAAGCCAACATCCTGAAAGGCGCAGGTGCTTTGTTCCTGGGTATCTTCAACGATGTTGCAAAGCAATACCCGCACATACAGGCTGATGACAAGATCATCGACAATATGTGTATGCAGCTGGTTGTAAAACCGGAGCAATTTGACGTTATTGTAACAACTAACCTGTTTGGTGATATACTTTCAGACCTGTGTGCTGGTTTGGTAGGCGGTTTAGGTGTAGTAGCAGGTGCCAACATCGGCGACGACATGGCGATTTTTGAAGCAGTGCACGGCTCAGCTCCTGATATTGCTGGTAAAGGTATAGCTAACCCTACTGCCTTGCTGCGTTCTGCTATCATGATGCTGCACCATATAGACCTGAAAGATGAAGCTTACAAAATAGAAGCAGCGCTGGACGCTACATTAGCTAACAAAGAAGAGTGCACCGGCGACCTTGGTGGTAAAGCCGGCACAATGGAATTCGCACAAAACATTATATCGAAACTATAATTTTAAAATCAGACGTTATAACAGTATGAAAAAGAACCTGATTTATACTTTTGCAATGGCAGTGGCACTTATGGCTACCAGCTGCAACCAGGAAAACACTGCTGATACAGCAACTGCAACGGATGCAACTGCTGCACCAGCAACTGAAACAACAGTAGATAACCCTAACATTGCTACTACTGAGCAGGCAGCTGCTACACCAGCTAACCCAAATGCACCTGTAATTACATTTAAAGAAACTGTATACGACTTTGGTACAGTAAAACAAGGTGAAGTAGTAAACCATACTTTTACTTTTACCAACACAGGTAAAGAGCCTCTTATCATTGAGAATGCTTCGGCATCCTGCGGTTGTACTGTACCTGAGTGGACAAAAACTCCAATTGCTCCGGGCGAGACAGGCGAAGTGAAAGTGCAGTTTAACAGTACTGGTAAAGCAGGCCAGCAGTCTCCGATGGTTACCATCCGTGCTAACACTGATCCAAACATTACACAGGTATCGCTTAAAGGTACAGTAGAGGCAAGCAGCATACCTACAGCAGGTGCTGAGGGTCCGGTAAAAAGAAACTAATACAACTATCCTTAAAACACAATAATGCAGACCATACTTTTACAGGCCGGACAAGACGGAGGTATATTACCTCAGTTATTAATGTTTGGCGCTATCATCCTTGTATTTTACTTTTTCATGATCCGTCCGCAGCAGAAAAAAGCTAAGGACCAGAAGAAGTTTCGTGATGAGTTAAGCAAGGGAATGTCTGTTGTAACTATAGGTGGTCTACATGGTAAGTTAGTTGCCATGGATGACGATACAGTTGTAGTAGAAGTAGATAAAGGTGTTCGCCTGACATTCGAAAAATCGGCTATCTCTATGGAGGCCACAGCAAAGGTAAATCAGCAACCAAACAGCTAGAGACCATTGCCTTTTGAAGCAGCCAAAAATATAGTATTATGGTTTTTGAAGCCATTCAGGCCACAAACAAAGCAGTACTGGCGAGTAGTACTGCTTTGTTTTGTGGCGGCTTCTACCTTCTGGCTGCTAAATGCATTAAATAAGAGTTACTCCACTCAAACCACTTATCCTGTAAAGTTCATCTACAACGATCAGCAGCTGGTGCCGGTTAAGCCCCTGCCTGAAGAAGTGATTGTGAATGTTACAGCCAAAGGATGGAAACTACTGCGTAAAGCGCTTCGCCTGGAAGTGCAGCCGGCAGAGATTTACATCCGAAACCTTCCCCGCAACAATTACTTATTAGGTTCTGCCTTGCGCCCTGCATTAGTTAATGCCATGGATGGGTTGCAGCTTAACTTTGTGGTTACTGATACCTTGTACTACGACTTTGATGCAAAAGTAAGCCGTACGATTCCGTTGATGCTGGACCCCAAACAAAAAATAGCCGCAGAAGGCTACGAGGTAAACCGGCCAATTAACCTGTCGCCAGACTCTATCACTTTCACAGGACCATCGTCTTTGGTTGATAGCATGCCTAGTCCTTTTTTGTTGCAGTCACCTAACACCGGCCTGACTGCTTCTGCTAAAATGGATGTGCCGATCACGTATAAGAACCAGAATCTGGTAAAGGCAAATATTGAAGAAACAGAGGCAACTATAAATGTAAAAAGCCTGGTGCAGGAAGAGCGCCAGCTAGTACCCGAACTGGTTAACATACCCAAAGGCAGCAAAGTAGATGTGCAGACTTCGGCATTATTGGTACGGTATCAGTTGTTCGAAGACTCAGCAGCATTATTAAATCGGGAATCATTTAAAGCTATACTTAACCTTGATAACTATAACCCGACAGATTCTACTGTTGTGCCGGAGCTTGTGCAAAAGCCTGTAGGGGTACGCAATGTTTTGCTGCTGCCTCAGCGTGTAAAAGTGACTTTGAGTAAGTAGTATGCTTAAAATAGGTATAACCGGAGGTATAGGCGTAGGCAAAACAGTGGTATGCCGAATGTTTGCTATACTTGGTGTACCAGTTTATGATGCAGACACCCGCGCAAAATGGGTGATGCGTTATGATGAAGCTTTAAAGCAGGAGCTGACAGATGCTTTCGGTCCTGAAACCTATACACAGGAAGGTGAGCTGAACAGAACTTATCTTGCAAAAACAGCCTTTCACGATCCACAAAAGCTTGCACTGCTAAATAGTCTGGTGCACCCGCATGTAGGCAATGACTTTGAACACTGGGTAGAGGCACAAAGCTCGGCTCCTTATGTGATCAAAGAAGCAGCACTAATGTATGAGTCTGAGTCGTGGCGGCAAATGGATGAGATTATAGTTGTATCCGCGCCTTTGGAAGTACGGATTAAACGTGTGTTACAACGCGACCCGCACCGTACGCAACACGACATAGAAGCCATAATAGGGAAGCAGCTGAAAGAAGAAGACAAAAAAGCACGTGCGCAGCACATCATCTATAACGATGATCAGCAGCTTGTAATCCCGCAGGTGCTGAAACTACACGAACTGTTTATTTCGAAGAAGTAAAACTCCTATACTTCAAAGCAACCAAGAACTATACTAGAGCTTATTCTCAATCGTTTAAAATACAGGTTGTTGCAGCCGGTAAAGTAAAGGGTATTGTAAGTATTAGAAAAGTATAGACATAAAAAAAGGACAACTTTTTGAGTTGTCCTGTGTGGGGCGTACTGGATTCGAACCAGTGACCCCCTGCTTGTAAGGCAGGTGCTCTGAACCAGCTGAGCTAACACCCCGTTTTGTGTTTCTGAAGACCTGTTGTCCCCGTTTGATGATGCAAATATGGGGGTTATTTCTGACACTGCAAAACATTTCGAAAAAATTTCTTAATTTTTTTTCAGAGCTCCTGTACCTATTGCTCGCCTGTAATTACTGATGTACCTTTATCTTTTGTAAGATGCTTAAAATCTGATAATTCTCTTGAAGCGAAAAGGTCTTGTTAAAAAAGTGCTATTTTATACTGTGGCTGCGGTGGTAGCTGTGGTAACTATAGCCTTTGCCTTAGTTTACACTTATCAGGATAAAATAATTGCGCTATTTGTAACCGAGGCCAACAAACATATCAAAACGAAAGTGGAAGTCGGGACAATTTCGCTTTCGCTATTGGATAAATTTCCACAGGTGGCTGTCTCGCTGGATAAGGTGAATGTGGTGGAGGCCGTGCCGGAGAGTGCGGAGCCACTAGCTAAGCTGAGTAAGTTATACTTTACCTTCAGTATCTGGGATGTATTGCGTGGTAAGTATAACGTGAATGAATTATACCTGGAGGATGGGGCGATCTTTGTAAAAGTGCTGAAAGACGGCAGCGTAAACTATGAGATCATTAAAACGGATACTACCGCTACTGCTAACAACGACTTCGCTTTTAACCTGGAGCAGATAGAGCTGAACCGCGTTGCCATCCATTATACCGACCTGAAGCTAAACCAGGCATATGAGGTAGATGCGCATCAACTACAGGCAGCTTTAGCCATAGACCCTGAAGCAATAGGTATAGAAGCCAAGGGAGATGCTACTATCAATACTATAAAGCTAAGTAGTGGGGAATATTTTAAAGGAAAGCGGGTAACGCTAAACGCCGCCCTGGCTATAGATAGAATTAACAAAAGTATAACGCTGGATCCATCGGTTGTTAATGTTGAAAATGCAGCTTATGAAGTAGCCGGGCGTATAAACTTTGCAGAAACTACTGAACTGGACCTGAAACTGAACGGTAAAAATACCAGCATCCAGTCATTGCTCTCGTTGTTGCCGCAGCACATTACAAAAGAGTTTAACCAGTACCGGTCTGATGGTGATGTTTACTTTAGTGGCTCTGTTAAAGGCAAAATATCTGCTAAGCATAACCCGGAGATCACGTTCAGCTTCGGATGCCGCAATGCTACTTTTTATCATCCTGATGTTAAACAGCGACTGGAGAAATTAAGCTTTGAAGGCAGCTTTACAAATGGTACAAACCAGAATGCATCTACTTCGGCGCTGGTGTTAAAGAACCTGAAAGGTTCACTTAATAACAGGACCTTTACGGGTAATGTATCTTACAAGAACTTTAAAAACCCTACAGTAGCTTTTGATGCCCGCGGAATGGTAGATGTTGCATATGTGCTTGGGCTGTTGCAACTGAAGCAAGTGCGCAGTGGCAGTGGGCTGGCCGATGTACAGATAGCATTTTCTGGTAACTTTAATGAGTTTAAGGAAAGACCTGGCAACAGTACCTTACACACTTCCGGGGATATAACACTGCACAATGTAAGCCTGCACTTGGCTGACCTGCCATTACCGATTACCGGCATGTATGGCAACTTTATGTTTAAGCGCAACGATGTAGCAGTATCTAATTTTAAAGGGAAGCTGGGAGAGTCGGATTTTGCGCTGAATGGAATGTTTAATAACGTGATGGCCTGGCTGCTGTTAAAAAACCAACGATTGCTGGTTGATGCTGACTTTAGCAGTTACAACCTGAATTTTGACCAGCTGCTACGCGAAGAACTAAATACACCAGCCAGCGCCCGGGAAAGCAATTCTGGTTACCGCCTGGAAGTATCGCCGGATATCGCTTTTAACCTGGAAGCTTCTGTTCGTAAAATGAAGTTCCGTAGGTTTAAGGGAGAAAACATTAAAGGGGCTGTGACACTGCGCAACCAGGTTATTACTACACCTAACATCTCTTTTAATGCCATGGGGGGAAACTTTGCAGTAAGGGGAAGTATAGATGCACGGCAACGCAACCATATCAAGGTAAGTACAGCGAGTAAGATCAACCACATGAGCGTAGACAGTTTGTTTTACGTGTTTGAGAACTTTAATCAGGATTTTATACTTGACCGCCACTTAAGAGGGAGTCTGACGGCTAATATCATTTCGGATGTATATCTGGATAACCAGCTTAACCCTAAGACAAACCTGCTTGAAGCTGAGATAGAAGCCACAGTACGCAATGGACAGCTCATTAACTTCGCACCAATGCAAAAGATGTCGACGTTTGTGAAGCGCTCGGAGCTGGCAAATATGCGTTTTTCGGAACTGCATAATAACTTCTACATCCAGCAACGCACTATCTATATACCTGAGATGGATATCCGTACCAACCTGTCGCCGCTGCCTTCTGTTTCGATATCGGGAATGCATACTTTTGACCAGGACATGGATTATAAGATTAAGATGCCCCTGTTTCAGAAGCGCCGCCCAGACAAAGATGCTGTGTTTGGGGTAGTAGCCGAGGATACTGATGCCGGAAATAGTATGCTATTTCTGACCCTGAAAGGCAAAGAGAACAATTTTAAACTGGCTTACGACGACGAACGTGTACGAGCTAAAATAAAAGATGACCTGAAACAGGAAGGCCAGGAAATAAAGCAGATATTGAAAGGCAAGAAACCTGTAAAAAAAGAAAAGACAGTAGAACTGGAAGAAGGAGAATACTTCGATTTTAATTAATTCACCACAGGCTTTCCCTGGCCCGGCAACTTATACTTTCCTGAATATTCCTTTTACCTTGCACTTAAGCATTGATTGGTAACACAAGCTGCTCGAAAAGTTGCAGTTAGCTACTCTGTAAAAGCTCCTAATATTACTAAAACAAGATAGTCATATATTGTAAAAATAGAATTATTCGTTTGCACTAATTTTAGGTGTGTTTACTGTGGTATAAGATGGGTATAACGAAAAAATTATAAAAAAATTGTAACTAAGCCTTGATAGGTGCGTTAAGTAAATCAAAACTACAATTTTTGGACGATTGTGGTTTTATAGGGATAAGGTTTTATTTAAAGATAGGCTCCAGTATAGGTTTATTGAACTATGGAGTTTATACTGTCTGCTGTAACACAGACAAAATAAGATATAAGGGTGAAAAAAAAGCCGGAGCTTCTCCGGCTTTTTTATTTGTATCTACTCAAAATCTGATGGGTTGCTCCCGTCATGTATAGGATGGGGAGCAGGTTTAGAATTAAGTGAAGGCTGTTGGAAATATACTGTCTGAGAAGGATAAGCAAACTCCGCCCCGTGGCGCTCCACAATCTCTACTACCTTATAAATAATTTCCTCCTTTATATTCACATACTCGTTCCAGTCCATCGACTCTACAAAGTATAGCACCATAATATTTTTGGAACTGGCACCAAGCGTCTGAAATCGGACTACGCCATCCTGGTTAGTGTTCGGGTGGTTGTCAATAAAATGTTGTAGCTCCGTAACGATAGCTCTAATTTGTGCAGAAGTAGTATCATAAGTTAGTGTCAAATCGAAGCTTACTCTTCTGAAGGTGCGTAAAGTCAGGTTGTTGAGTGGCTTGTCGATCATGCTTTTGTTTGGCACTGTAACAAAAGATTTTTCCAGCGTACGGATACGTGTACTTCTGAAACCAATCTTCTCTATAGTTCCGGTAATGCCACCTACTTCCACCAGGTCGCCTACAACAAAAGGGTGGTCCAGGAAAATGGTGAAAGAAGCTAAAAGGTTCTCCAGGCTCTCCTTAGCGGCAAAAGCTATGGCCAGACCGCCCACTCCGAGGCCTGCTACCAAACCTGCAACGTTTACACCGAATACAGCACCCAACATTACCAGGAAAGCAAATATCACTACCATCACTTTAGCGAAATCCTTAAAGAAAGGAACAAGCTGATCATCCATTTTGGAAGCAGTTCGCTCGGTGCGGTGCTGGAAAATAAGCCCAACAAAATCTACAAAGCGCAAAATTACCCAAGTAAGCGCCACAATCACAAACACCTGGTAAGTGCGGAACATGAATGTTTTCAGAAACGGATCACCTTTTCGGATCTCACTAGGATCCATGGGGTAATTAAGCACCTGGAATGCAAAGTATAAAAACACCAGGAAAAGCAGTACCTCAAGGGGCTGTATCAATAAACGTCTGAACTCCGGCAGGTTATCTTCTCGTGAGAAACGCTTTACCAGCTTGTACAGAACAGTAGACAGCAGCTTGGATAGCAGCGTTTTAAAGATAAAGCCAAACAGCAGGATGCCGGCAAACCACAGGTAATTTGCTATGCTATTACCCAGGAACTCGTATTTTAATATTTCTCTCCAGGAAGTGTAATCCATAGTTACAGAAGCTGGCTTAATGCAATTTCAAAAGATGTTTTAGCTATTTCTGTGTGAGAAGTGCTTTTTGCGTACGTTTTCTCAAGTGCGCGGGCTATTGTATTAGAAATATCTGAGAAAATAGCTTCATCAGTAATTTCTACTTCGCTTTCCATCAGGTAAGCAAATACACGCGCCATGCCGCAATTGGCAATAAAGTCAGGTATAACGGCTATACTCTGGTCAGCAAATTCGCCGGTAGCACCAAAGAAAATTTCCGGGTCCTGGAAAGGTACATTGGCACCAGAAGAGATAACTTCCAGTCCACTGCTGATCATTTGCTGTAACTGTTCTTTTGTAACCAGACGCGATGCGGCTGCAGGTATAAATATTTCAGCATTTACAGACCAGATCTTGTTGTTTACTTCTTCGAAAGACAGCATGTTCTCGGCACGTAAGGCATTGCCCTGACGTGTAAAGAATAGTTCTCTAATCTCTTCGAAAGTATAGCCATCCGGGTTGATAAGACCGCCTGCTCTGTCGATGATACCAACTATTTTTACGCCTTTAGCTGCCAGATAATAAGCTGCAGCAGCGCCCACGTTACCCCAGCCTTGTATAATGGCACGCTTGCCTTCAAACTGCCCACCCCAGATGTTGTAATAATGACGAACTGCTTCTGCCACACCGTATCCTGTAATCATATCAGCTACGGTATACTTTCGTGAAGCAGACGGTGTGTAAGTGGGGTCTTCTATAACTTTGATAACACCCTGGCGCAGCTGACCGATCTTATTTATTTTTTGCGGTTCTGTCGCATGAAAATGCCCGTTCACGATACCTTCCTGCGGGTGCCACAAGCCATAATCTTCTGTAATAGGAATTACTTCGTGTATCTCATCTACATTAAGGTCGCCGCCAGTGCCATAGTAATTTTTAAGCAACGGGAATACCGCTTTATACCATCGCTCTAAAACACCACGTTTGCGTGGGTCAGCAGGGTCGAAGTTTATACCTGATTTGGCACCACCTATAGCCGGACCTGATACTGTAAACTTAACTTCCATAGTCTTAGCCAGCGATTCTACTTCACGTTTATCTAGGCCTTTGCGCATTCGAGTACCACCACCGGCAGCACCACCACGAAGTGAGTTTATCACTACCCAGCCTTCAGCTTCGGTTTCAGCATCTTTCCATTCAAAAACTATTTCTGGTCTTTTATTCTCGAATTTCGCGAGCAGGTCTTTCATGTTAATCTATGTTAATTGAGTTGTGGTGCAAAGGTACAAAATAAGTATAGAGCGCGCAGGTTAACCCCAATAAATGGCTCCACCCACACTATCATGGCTGGCTCCTGTCACTGTTTTCAGGCTATTGTTTTCGGTGCGCCAGCGTAATACTCCCAGAAAAGCAAACACCAAGGCCTCCTTGAACGAAACAATCTCAGGGGCGGGTACTTCTATGCTATAGTTAGTTCCGGCATAATGCTGCAGCAACTCTATCAGGTAAGTGTTATAAGCCCCGCCACCAGTAGCCAATAAGCGTTGCTTCTGATTAGACGGATGAAGAGAACCTGCAATTTGCTGTGCGATATGATGACAGGTGGTATGTAGTTTATCAGGTATAGTTGCTGTGCTTTCTGTCAGGGTTTTTAAGCTGTTTTCTAAAACCCACTCTTTGCCTAACGATTTAGGGTAAGGCTGTGTAAAGTATAAAGGAGCATTAAGCTGTTCCAGGAGTTTAGTATCCAGTTTGCCGGAACGGGCAAGGTTGCCATCTTCATCGTAGGCTAACCCAGCTTCGTTGGCAAGTACGTTGAGCAGCATATTGCAGGCCGATATATCATAAGCGATGCGCTGCCCGTTATGGTTAAAAGAGATATTGGAAATGCCGCCCAGGTTCAGGCAATAGTCATAATCAGAAAAAAGTAGTTCGTCGCCGATAGGTACCAGCGGAGCACCTTGACCGCCTAAAGCAATATCAAGTGTTCTGAAATCACAGACTACGGGCAGCTTTGCATGAGCAGCCAGGTAAGCACCACTACCTATTTGTAGTGATATGTGTTTTTCAGGTTGATGAAAGATGGTATGGCCATGCGAAGAAATAAAATCCGGGCTCAGGTTATGCCGAAGTATAAATTGCTGTACCTGTTCTCCCATATATCTGCCAAAGGCATGGTCTAATGCTATTAGCTCTTGTGCTCCGGCTGTTTCGGCACCACGGAGAGAGTCAATCCAATGTGCATTATAAGCTAAAGTTTCAGCATTAAGTATATTATATATCCAATTTTTGTTTTTATACGTAAGTCTACAATATGCAATATCAAGGCCGTCTAGCGATGTGCCTGACATTAAGCCGATCACGTGATAAGTATTCATGTGGCGAAGTTAGAAAAATGCTGGCAAACACTTCAGCCAAATAACGTAAGCCTCGTATATATCTTATTATGAATAGGATAGTAAAATAATGTAGAAACTGTTAGGTATAATTATTAATTATGAAAAGTTTGTTATCCCGAATTGAATCAAAGAAGATAGATAAGGCGGCTGCCATGCTTAAAGTATTGGCACACCCTAAAAGGTTGGCTATAGTAGACCTGTTGGGAAAGGAGGAGAAAATGACTGTAACTGAGATATATAAGTATCTGAACCTCCCACAAGCTATTGCCAGCCAGCACCTGATCACCTTAAAAGATAAAGGTGTGCTCTCATCATTTAAAGTTGGTACAAAGATCTATTACTCGCTTTCGATCCCTAAACTTATAGATGTGATTGACTGCCTGGAAGAATGTTGTATTGATATTTAATACGACGAAAGGCAGAAATCTTTACTGTTAAAAAAGGCCAAAGGCTTCCGTTCTTTGCTCTCTTATGAGCTAACGGGGGCCTTTGGCCTTTTTATTCACTAAAAAAAACAAGCTATTTACTTATTAATATAGTCTTATAGTTCTATCTCTTCCGATTGATTTTCGAGGTTAAACAGGTCGTTCAGAACATCAATCAGAGTTTCGGCTTCGCCGCGTTTACAGGCTGCCTTAAGCTGTAGCACCGGCAGTTTTATAATTTTCTGCATCATAGACTTGGTAATATTGTCTATGTGCTTAGCTTCATCAGGGCCGAGCTTTTTAACATAGCGTGCTATTTCTTCCTGGCGGATAGCTTCCAGCGCGTTCTTCAGCTTATTTATAGTTGGCGATACTACCATCTCTTTCGACCAGTCGTTGAACTGCTCAATAGATTCTGCAATGATCGCTTTAACTTTAGGTATGGAATTGATACGCTGCTGCAGTGCTTCAGAAGCTTTGTTCTGAATAGTATCTATATTATAGAGTAATACACCAGGAATAGTCTCCACATCAGATTCTACACTACGCGGCACAGACAGATCGATAAAGAACTTGAACGAAAGGATGTCCAGGCGCTTGATCATTTCTTTGGTGAAGAATGGTGTCTCGCGGGCTACAGAAGAGATGATCACATCTGCATCTTTTAATCCCTGCACGATATCTTCAAAAGGTAACACTTGCATGTTGCACTCTTCTGCCAGTTGCTGTGCTTTAGCAAGTGTGCGGTTGGTAATTTTAACATCCGTAAAGCTGCTGTCTTTCAGGTTACGGCAAACATCGGCACCAATCTCACCTAAACCAACAACCAATATCTTCGGGTCAACTATATCGGCGGTCAGTTCTTCAATCAGCTCTATGGCAGCGTATGAAGTAGAAGCAGCACCATCGCGGAAGGCAGTTTCCTGCACTACGCGCTTATTGGTAAAGAAAATAGTGTGCATCAGGCGGTGCAGGAACGGGCCGGCAGTTTCGTTGTCAGCTGCCCACTGATATGCCTGTTTTGCCTGATTTGAAATCTGCATATCACCTACCACCTGCGACTCCAGTCCCATCGACACATCGAAGAGGTGCTGCACGGCATCATTGTGCTCGTTCAGGATGGTAAAGTAATCGAAATACTGCGAGATGTTGCTGATACCTTTGGTGATGCCAAGTAATTTCACGATTTCCTGGCTGAAGTCGGTGTCAGCATTGTAATATACTTCGGTACGGTTGCAGGTAGAAAGTACCAGTATATCAGTTGCCTGAATAAAATTCTTAAGCGTCTGAAGGAATTGCCTGCACGATGTTTCATCTAAGGCAATCAGTTCCCTGATATCCAGCGGTGCTTTCTTATAGGATAGGCTGATTGCTTTAAAATTCTGTAGCATAATGGCTGTAGAAATACTAAAGTGCAAATTTACAGTATGATTTATCAAAAATAAAACTTACTTGCCCTTATTAATTAATTTATACTAAATTCAAATAATTTTCGTGTTCCCAACATGATACCCATCTATTCTCAGAAAAACCGGATAAAGTTTATAGTTGTAATAATTGCGCTCATAATAGGGGCTGCAACTATAACCTATACCAATATTCTGGTTAGTAAGTTATCGGAGCGGGAGCAGGAACTGGTGCAGCTTTATGCCAAAGGCCTGCGCTATATGATCAATGCCCCATCTGACGACAATATCGTGTTTATTGAAGAAGAAATTCTTTCAGCTAACACTACAGTGCCCGTTATACTTACCGATGAAAATGAAAACATACTGGATTCTAAGAACATCGATTTTCCTGAAAACATTGCAGATGACCCTGAAAAAGTAAATGAATTACTGCAGCGGCAGATCGAGAAAATGAAAGCGCAGCATGAGCCTATAGTTGTGCCCTGGGCTGAGGGCTCCGTAAACTATGTGTTCTACAAAGACTCTGATTTGCTTTCTCAGCTGCGTTACTACCCCTATGTACAGTTGATGGTTATTGCATGCTTTGCACTAATGGCTTACTTTGCTTTTAGCTACTCCCGTAAGGCAGAGCAAAACAGGGTTTGGGTAGGCTTGGCTAAAGAAACTGCTCACCAGTTAGGCACGCCACTCTCGTCGTTGATGGCCTGGTACGAGTACATGAAGGTAAGCCCAAAGTTTGAGAACGAGCCTATAGTTGCCGAACTCTGGAAGGATATCAGGAGGCTGGAAGTAATAACTGAACGCTTCTCTAATATTGGTTCCGTGCCACTACTGCGCGACGAAAACATACTGCAGGTTACCCAAAACGCTATCAATTATCTACAGAACCGAATTTCGCGCAAAGTAGAGATGCAGGTAGTAACTACATTCTCGCCTGATATTACAGCTAAAGTAAATGTGTCTCTATTTGATTGGGTGATTGAGAACATTTGTAAGAACGCTGTTGATGCCATGGAAGGTAAAGGAAGTATAACGCTGAAGTTGATCTTGCTTGGTAAAAGCAACATTGCCTTAGATATTACAGATAACGGAAAAGGGATCCCAAAAAGTAAAGTAGATTCTGTGTTTCTGCCAGGTTATACTACCAAAAAACGTGGATGGGGACTGGGACTGGCGCTGGCCAAACGCATTATAGATAATTATCACCAAGGCAGGCTTTATGTAAAATGGTCTGAAGTAGGCAAAGGCACTACCTTCCGGATAGTGTTGAACCGTTGATGTATAGTTGGAAAGTTTAAGATATGTCTAACGCCTGAAGTTACCCAAAAACTATAGTTCAGACATAACTCATTATAATCAGAAAAACTCCTTAATCACTGATCAGTGGAAGTAATAAAGTACAGCGATAAGTATAAGACGGCTTGGGATGCTTTTGTAACAACTTCCAAGAACGGTACTTTTCTGCTTTACCGCGATTACTTAAAGTACCATGCCAACCGCTTTATAGATCACTCACTCTTATTTTATAGTAAAGGGAAGTTGATTGCACTGTTGCCTGCTAATGTGGTAGGCAGAGAGGTGCAGTCGCATGGTGGACTCTCTTATGGTGGAATTGTTAGCGGAGCCAGTATGAAGGCACAGCTAATGCTGGAGGTGTTTGATGCTATGGTTCTATACTTTCGGGAGCAGGGATTTGAAAGTATAACTTATAAAACTATACCTTATATCTATCATCAATTACCATCCGGAGAAGACCTTTATGCTCTTTTTAGGCACAAAGCTATACTTTATCGCCGTGACCTTAATACCGTAATACAATTGGGTAACAAATTACCCTACGCTAAACTTCGGCAACGGAAAATTAAACAGCAAAAAAACATAGTACTTGGTCAGAGCTCAGATTTTGATCAGTTTATAGGAATGATGGGTGAATTGCTGCAGCTGAAGTATAATACATTGCCCGCTCATACAGCTACAGAAGTAGAGCTGTTAGCCAAACGTTTTCCCGATAACATCAAACTACACACAGCAACCCAGGGCGAGACAATATTAGCAGGTATTCTTATATACGAAACAGCTACTGTAGCGCATTGCCAGTACATAGGAGCAACAACAGAAGGACTCGCCATTGGAGCACTAGATGCTCTTACAGATTTTTTGATCACTCATATCTACTCCTATAAAGCATACTTCAGCTTTGGAATCTCAACAGAGCAACAAGGGAAGTATTTAAATAAGCACTTAATACAAAATAAAGAAAGCTATGGTGGCCGTGCTGTAGTACATGACTTTTATCAAATTAACCTTTAGTGATAAGTTACCAGTTTAGTTATAGTGTTTAAGCAAGTAAGCTAAAGCTATTAGTCTGAATATTTATCCCTCAAATTCAACGACCTCTAAAATATAAGGCTTCAAGAATTATTGCCTTTTGTCGCAATAAATTAAGATAGTAAGGTGGAATAGTATGCAAGCATACTATACTAATTTTCTGTCTTGTTTCTGTGCAATATATTGGTATTCCTATATATCATGTAAGAATTATTTTTTAAGAAAAAGGCATTTACGGTGTTTTTAAAAGAAAGTTATATAAATATTCGAAGGAGCTAGCACATTAAATACTCTGAGGGTAAATGAATATTGTGAATTAAAAAGAAACAGCTTTCAATAGATTTAGCAGGGTTGTGTACAACGAAAACCTTGAATAACTTCTATAATGAAAGCAATCAGATAGTTGATAAAGTTAAAATTATAATCAAAATATTTACTTTCTGATTAAAAATAAAGAAAATTAGTAATGAAGGTTAACAATACTTAAAAGACTAGAATTTGGACTGCTTGTGTGAGGTAACTATGAAAAATTCAATCGCGCTCCTGTAAACTACCTCTCCATTAAAGCTTTTAAATCTACTAAATGTATTGTTAGCTGGGTTAATCAAACTATAGTTATTTACTCTGTTACAATTGCTTATGAGAATTTTTACCCTCTCGTTTAAATCCCTACACTGGCTTTTATTCTTTGGTTTACAGTTTTTATTTACTGCGCAAACATTTGCCCAGACGTATTGGAAAGGAACTGCGAGTTCTGATTGGGGAGTAGGTAGTAACTGGAGCACAGGAATAGCACCAGGGCCATCTGACGAAGTAATAATTGGGTCAACACACTTTACTGGAAGTTACCAGCCGATTATGAATGAAACTGCTGTTGTTACAGTTAGACGGCTTACCTTAAGTAACGAAAGTGGTAAAAACGCAAAGTTGCTCATTACCAATAACTATAACTTGGTAATAACTGAATTGCTTACCATTGGCCTTGGAACTACTCTAGAGAATGAAGGCTCTGATATGGTTGTACAGGGTAGTATAATAAATAATGGAACTTACTTAGAATCGGAGTTTATTAAGAATAATGGTCGTAAAGGGCGTTTCTACCCAAGTTTGGAAATGTCGGGTACAGGAACCATTAGTGGCGATGTGCCAATGACAATTAGCCACTTGAAAATTACTGGTGCCATTACACTGGCACAGAATCTATTTATCCGGACCCGAAACATTACTGTCAGTGGGCAGAATACACAACCTACCTCTGATCTTATTATAGTAGGAACATTTGATCCGGGCACTAAGATAGTGCGATTTGTAGGTAAAGGAACAAGTGAAACTACACCGTCAGATGGTACAAATTCGCTTACTGTTGAGGGAGGTGGTACACTTAAGGTAATGGCTTCTACTTATGCCGAAAACTACTCCATACAACCAACCACCATATATACAACAAGTACAGTAGAGTATGGGTCTACCATAATAGATCAAGATATTTTACCGAGAGCTTATGGTATACTTAAAATAAGTGGTAAAGATCGTACAAAGAAGCTGATAGGTACTACTACTGTTGCAAATACTGATGCTGCCACACAACTGATAGTAGAATCGGGCGTCCTTGATCTTCAAGCATTTACACTGAGCCGTACCAGTGGTAGTACAGCCGTAGTTGGTGGTACATTAACTGTTGCTAACGGTGCAAAGCTCAGAATTGGAGGTACAGGTACCTTTCCGACAGGTTATTTAACTGTCAATTTAGGGCCTACCAGCACAGTTGATTATTATGGCTCTGCCCAAACAGTAGGCACCCAAACATATGGACATTTAATATTAAGTGGTACGGGTATTAAAACAATGCCTGTCAGTACAACTACTGCCTTAACGGTTGCAGGTGACTTTAGTAGTATGGGTACAGTGAGCTATACAGCAGGCAGCGCTATTACTGTACTTGGTAACGTTGATATTGGGTCAGGTACAACGTTTGGTGGAAGCTCGCAAACTGTAACTGTAGGTGGTCACTGGATTAATAACGGTACCTACACACCTGGAACAAGTAAAGTTATAATGAATGGTGCCGGTATGGAGATCCGTCGCACAAGTAGTGGATCGGTTTCTTTCTATGACCTGAATGTAACAACAGGCCAGATATCAACGGCAACAGGAGTTGATGTAGAGGTATTTAGCAACCTGGCTACCAGCGGGGCGGGTAAATTTACAAGCACCTCTAACCTTACTATGTCAGGTACAGGTAGTATTTCAGGGGAAGGCATTACCTTACAAAACCTGAATGGTAATGGAACAACCACAACTGCGGCCATACTTACTGTAAACGGCAACATTACAGTTAATAGTGGGAAAAGCCTTGTAGCTACGGGTGGTGTGATCAATATGATGGGTAGTGGTGTTACAATTAATAATAGCGGCACATTGCAGTTCTTTAGTCTACGTGTACTGGGTACTGCCACAACTACCTCCAACTTTAATGTATTTAGTAACTTAAGTGGCACAGGTATGCTAACTGCTACAGCTGGTACTATCTCATTTGTAGAGAGTTCTACTTTCGGTGGAGCACATATGCTTTATGATGTTGTTGTATCTAGTGGGAAAACGCTTACTCCAAATGCTAACTCTATTCTTGGTATAGCTAATACGCTAACAACAACAGGTGCTATATTTAATGTGTCGGCCAATGCACCAAACACAGTTATATTTAATAAGGTGGGCGACCAGAATGTTTCGGCTCGCGAATACTATAACCTGACTGTAGAGAATACAGGTACAAAAACAGCGACTGGCAACCTGGTTGTATTAGGTGACCTTACTCTCAAAGCTGCATTTTCAGCAGGCAGCCATACACACAGCGTACGAGGTACATTCGATAACCAGACTGGTGCAGGATTTGCTGCCGGCACAGGTACTATAAAATTTGATGGATCTGGGAACAGTATAGTGAAGGGTAACAACACTGTTTTCAATATTCTTGAAGTAAATAAATCTATCAACTCAAGTTACCTCCAGCTATCCAACAGCATTCAAGCCAAAGATCTTATTGTAGGAACTACAACTGTCGCAGCCGGTGAGATCAGAACAGGAACAAATGTGTTAACTGTTACAGGTTCAAGAACTGGTATGGGTTGGGTGTATGGTACTATAAACAGGCAACATGCGTTTGCCGCAAACACAGCCTATGTTTTTGCAGGTCCATATAATACTATCACCTTACCCAATACTGCAGGTATAACATCTATTGCTGTAACGAATACCTCTGGTGTAATCAATAGCTTTACAAACGGAAGTGCTATAAACCGACGCTATGATGTGAGCATTACCGGAGGTAGTAACTATGCTGGTACGATGCAGTTGCAGTATAACGATGCTGAACTAAATGGTAACAGCGAAGCGGAGATACAACTCTTTAAGGCTGCTTCTGCTGCAGGTCCATGGGAAGCTGCTAATTCTACAGGACGAAGTGATTTACAGAACTGGGTTACAAACAATGCGCTTACTGATGTGAGAGGTAGCTGGACCTTATCTGCAAGTTCTGGCATTTTACGTTGGGTAGGTGCAACCAGCACAGATTGGGCTACAGCGTCTAATTGGTATTCGGGGAATAATCCTGCAACTGAAGCACCAGGTGCTGGTGACATTGTGCAGTTTGGTGGCTCCGGTGTAGTAAACCAACCAACTCTTACAACTACCACAACTATTAAAGCTATCCAGTTTCTTGACAATGGCTCATCAATTACATTAACTCTAGGACAGGGTTCGGACTTGACTGTAAGTGGTAATATTGTAGCTAATGGTAGCGGCAGCACCTCACTAACACATTCTATAAACCTTAATAGTGCTGTAGCCAAACTTAAAGTTAATGGATCACTTACACTTTCTGGAGGTACTAACAATAATATAACGCTCAATAGTGGAGCCGGATCAGTAGCAGTGTCAGGTAACATTGAGCATGATAATAGTAGTGCTGTTGTGCTTGGAGCAGGCGCTCTTAACATAGGAGGCGACTATAACTATATAGCCGGTACGTTTACAGCAGGTGTAGAGAGTAATGTGAATTACAACGGTACAGGTTCACAAATAATAGCACCACATAACTATCACCACCTAACTATAGGTAAGGCATCAGGGGTTGCTACTCTTAACGCAGGTGCTGTAATAATAAACGGTAATTTTAATTTATCTGGTGCGGCTGCAGTTGCGCTTTCTGTTTCTAACCTTACCATAAATGGGAATGTAAACCTAAATAATGGTTCTTTGGATGCGGGTGCTTCAACTATAAGTGTAGCTGGCAACTGGACAAGAACCTTAGGCACATTTACGCCTGCTACAAGTACTGTTAAATTTACTGGTACTACAGATGCTTCTATAGGTGTAGTTGGAGGTTCAGAAACAGACTATACTTTTAATAAGCTTATATTCGAAAAAACAGGATCGGCTGTATTTACAGTAAATAAAAACTTAAGGGTTAATGCCGATCTGGATATTACGAGTGGGACTGTTAACCTTGGCTTACTAACTGTAGTCAGAACAGCGCCTGGAGGTAATTTTACAATGGGTAGTACGGGGGTACTTCTTCTCGATAACTCAAACTTCCCTGCAAACTTCAGTAATGTTTCCTTAAGCACAGCAAGTCATGTAAAGTATCAAGGCACCATAACTCAAAACATTGCGGCTGTTACTTATGGTAATCTTACATTAGATAACGGTGCAACTATTAGTAAAAATTTACTGGCAGCCACTACTGTTAATGGCAACATAACCATTACAGACGATGCAACTCTTAATGGAGTGGGTCAGACTTTAACATTAAAAGGTGATTTTAGTCTTGCAACAGGAGGACAGTTTATTGCAGGCGCTACTTACAATCAGGGAACGCTGGTGCTTTCACCTATTGAAGCTAATACGAAAACAGCTAAATATTTGAGGGGTGTAATAGTTACTAATAATATGCTCTTAGAGCCATTCGCAGATTATACTTTATCAAATGATGTTAGTACAAATAGCTTAACTGTAAAGGGCCATTTTAATAACCAAGGAAGTATAAATGGAACTACTTTAAAAGCTACTTTTGAAAGTGATTTCATTAACACTGGAGTACTGAAAAGTAGTGGTGTAGCTGCCTTTACGGGTAGTCGCCAGCAAACAATTCAATTACTAGCTCCTATCCAAGGTTATTTAACTAATCCTACAACAAAGGGTCCTGTTCCACCAACAGTTGAATTTAACGGAACAGTTTCTCCTGTTCTGAATTCAACCGCAGATCCTGTGTTTGGAAGTGTATTGATAACTAATACTGGAGGAGTGAGAACAAGTGTTAACTGGACGATATATGGTGAACTGAAAGTGGCAGGTGGTGCTTTTCACGGGGGCAGCTATACGCATAATATTCATACAGCAATAACTAACGCAGGTGTTATCACAAGTTCTGGGCTAATTAATTTTGAGCCTCTGCCTATGGGACAGATGAGTGATGGTGTTGCAATGCAACTTTTCCCATTTTACATGGGGGCTGATTCGACATATTTTCAAAGTACCGGAACATTAAGAATTGGAGGAGGATTGCCAATAACATTAGCTGGTGTAATACCTGCAAAATTGAATAATGTCATTTTTGCGAACACACATGCTTATGGCGTAAGAACCTATTTGTATGGAGCAAGTCCAGTAGTACTTTCTTCTAAAATCCCGCCAATTACGGGGACAAAATGGAGAATTGGTGGGAATTTGAGGGTAGAACCAAATTCATCATTTACTCCAGGTCCAGGTACTAGCTACATTATCGGTGGTAATGTTACAAACAGTGGAACTATAAACGGATCTAATAGTGACTTTACACTGACTAACTCTATTGGCCAGGCTAATTCACCTAAAACACCAGCTATCATCAGTGGTATAGGAACCACAACTGTAGGCAACTTAACTATAGAAACAGGAGCTGCCGTAGAAATTAACAACTTAGTAACAGTACAAAAAGACTTTATTTATAAAGGTGCCAACCTGCAGGTAAACGAAGGTACTTTACGCTTTGCAGGTGCAAATAATGGTGTGATTACTTCTACTTCAGGCATAGTAAGTATTGGTAACATGGAAGTAGCTAAAGATGCTACCGCTAAGCTTACATTACAAGCTGAAATACTAGATATTTATAATCTGCAGGTACTCGGCGGAACATTAGACCTTGCAGATAAGAATGTATCAAAACCTGCAGTGCTTGCCGGAGATGTGAGCCAGGCAGAGATTAAAGTAGCTGACAATGCTTTCCTTAAAATAGGAGGTATTGGCACAACGGCACAGCTGCAAATGGATAGATACACCTTTACAGAAAATAGTATGGTAGAGTATTATAATCCGTCAACAACGCCGTCTGCTTCACATAAGCAGGTAGTGTTGAGTGAGCAGTATGGTAACCTGAAGTTATCAAACCTTAGCACGAAAGAGTTCGCTACAGGGCATGCTAAAATTGCAGGTGAACTTACTATAGGAGCAGAAACTGTTGTAGTAACTCCTGAAACGATAGAATATAATGGTTCGGGTGCTCAAACTGTGGCTGCTTTAAATTATAAGAACCTAACATTAAGCAATGCTGGTGTTAAAACTCTGGCAGCAGATATAACTGGTGTAGCAAATGCATTAACCAAGGCTGGCGCTGCAGAGTTTAACGCAATTACTAATGCAACTACTGTGAATTATAATGGGGCTACAGCTCAAGCTGTACTTCCAGCTAACTACTATAATCTGGACCTAAGTAATACGGGCGCAAAATCATTCTCTAACATAACTGGCGTGGGGAATGCATTTACAGTAGCAGATGGCACTTCTGTTGACTTAACAACAGCAGAATCAACTATAGACTTTAACGGTAGCGGTGCACAAGTTATACCAGGTCGTCTTGAATACAGCAGCCTGGTAGTATCAGGTGGCAATTCTAAGACTCTAGCAGCAGATGCCAGTATAGCAAAGGAACTTAAGCTAACAAAGGGTACTATAGACACAGGGAGCAATATATTTACCTTAGCTCCTACTGCTACAATTTCTGAAACTGAAGGAAACTCAGTAATAGGGACTGTTCAGACAACACGCAACATGACGACCGCTACAGAAATATTTGGCGGATTAGGTATAGAAATAACCGCAGCAGTGGCACCTGGCGATATAACTGTTATAAGAGAGACAGGTAAACCTATTATATCTGATATTACTGGCAATAGTAGTATAACTCGTAACTTTAGATTCACTACTCCAGCTTCAGAAACAGGTACTGATTCAGAAACAGGCGCTCAGGGAGTAGCTAATACAGACTTAAATGCTACTGTTGTATTTAAATACTACAAAAGTGAACTGAATGGATTAGAGGAAGGTACACTTAGACTACACAACCTAGTAAACGGGCTAAAAGGGGAAGAATGGATAAAACATTCAACGGCAGCCCCAGACCTGAGAACACAGTCATTAACTTCTACTGGCATAAACAGTTTAACCCGCATGACACTGGTAAGTACAGTAAAACCATTTCCAGTGGAGTTATTATCCTTTACAGCAGTTAAAAAAGGAAGCGATGTTGTACTTAAGTGGGCTACAGCTACTGAGCAAAACAACAAAGGGTTTGAGGTACAGGTCTCTGCAGATGGCTATACTTACCAAACTATTGGATTTGTAAAGAGCAATGTTGGTTCATCAGCAACAACGCAAGAGTATAGCTTTACGGACAACCGCAATGGTAAAAATGGTATGCAATACTATCGTCTGAAGCAAATAGACCTGGATGGTACGTCTAAGATCTATGGCCCAAGAACAGTTAGCTTTGAATTACTGGCTAATGCTGCCCAGCAGGCTTTAGTTTATCCGAATCCTTTTAAAGAAAACTTAGCTATGAGTTTAAGTTCTCCAATTACTGGTGAGGCCAAAGTAAAGCTATATACAACTACCGGTAAACTATTGAAAGAAGTACAGGTACAAGTACAGGCTGGTTTTAATGATCAGGTATTACCAATAGCTCAGTTTGCACAGGAGCCAGGCCTATACTTGTTGCTAATTGAATTGGATGGAAAGCAACAAACTATAAAACTGATAAAAGAGTAGGTTATAATATTCATAATAAAAAAGGCTCCTCAAAGGGAGCCTTTTTTATTGCATAAACTTTAAAAGTTAAGGTTTTAATAGCCTTGCCTTATACAAGTATGTATTGAAAATGTCTCTTCCATCACACTTCTTAAAAGCAACCCAGCTTTAAGCATCCTTAATTATCTATAAGTCATTTATATCTAAAATTAAAAAAATAAAACAGGATTTTATAATGATGGATTTCTCATTATGCTAAGCAGGAGCATATGGGTTTGCAATCAGTATATAATTTCGTATTTAAGTGCAACTTAATTTGAATAATATAAGTTAATTTATATATATTTATTACATAGTATAAAAGCCGGAATAAAGAGTTAATTAAGGTGTGAAATTGATACTTGATTATATTATAAAATCCTGCGCTCCTCCACAACCCACTATAACAACACCACTTGTTTGGCCTATTGAATTGATTTAAACTACTGAGTCAGTTCAATTATTTAATCAAATAATTATCATATGCTTTAAAGGGTACTGCAATTAGTACAACTAGAGATTTTACGCTTACAATTTAACCTAAAGCTGCTTATGGGAATTTCTACTCTTACTAACAAACTTGTTTATCCTAAAATTTGCCTGATTTTATTTTTATGGATTGGTATCCAAGTAAGTGCTTCAGCACAAACTACTACAAGCTGGACAGGAGCTGGAACCGATTGGGCAACGGCTAGTAACTGGACTGCAGGTGTACCGAATGCAACCACACATGTTATAATAGGGGATGCAAACTTCACAGGTAATAAACAGCCTAAAATAGATCAGGCTGCTCTTGCCGAATGTCTTTCGCTAACAGTAGGCGGAGTAAAGGCAGCAGATTTAGTTGTATCAAACGACAAAGGCTTTACTGTACACGGGAATGTAATAATAGCCTCGAACGGGAGAATAGAAAATGAAGGTACTTACTTTACTATAAAAGGTAATTGGACTAACAACGGTACTTTTACTGATAATCTGTATATAAAAGGCAACTCTCCAAATGCACGAAGTACCCAATACCCTACCATGGAATTTACTGGTGCAAATGC